>QHSZ01000304.1 GCA_003220595.1 Candidatus Rokuibacteriota bacterium
CGCGCGGGACATCGGCCCGCAGCCGGCGCTCATGTACCACGCGACGTTCCCGTCGAACCGCGAGCGCGCCGACGTGGTGCTCGACCGCTTCGACCTCGTCTATCACGGGTTCACGATCACCCACATCGACGCCCTCTGCCACGTCGCGTGGGACGGCCAGCTCTACAACGGCCGGCCGTTCCTCCAGAGCCTGAGCGCGGCCGGCGCGACCTGGTGCCCGATCGACCCGCTGTTCGACGGGATCACCTCGCGCGGCGTCCTCCTCGACGTCGCCGCGGGGCGCAACGAGGGCCACGTCACGGTCGGCCACCCGGTGACGCCGCGCGAGCTCGACGCCGCCGCGGAGCGGGCCGGCGTCCGCGTGGAGCCGGGCGACGTCGTCGTGGTGCGGAGCGGCGACGCGGCCTTCCGGCGCGCCCACCCGGAATGGGTGGCGCGCGTCTCGCCGCACCCCGGCCTGCACATCTCCTGCCTCGAGTGGTTCCGCGAGAAGGACATCGCGGCGATCGCGTGGGACATGATGGACGAGCGCCCGATCGGCTACGCGGGCTTCGGCATGGGGGCGCACCTGGCCATCCCGTTCCTCGGCCTCGCCCTCGTGGACAACACCGACCCCGAGCGGCTCGCCAAGGCGTGCGTCGAGGAGGGGCGCCACGAGTTCCTGTTCAGCGCGACGCCGATCCGGCTCGTGGGGAGCACGGGCGCGCCCGCGCATCCGGTCGCGATCTTCTAGGCGTGGCCGCTCTCGACGCCGTCGAGCGGCAGGTGGTCGCCGTCCTCGACCGCCTCGGCGTGCCCTACGAGCGGATGCCGATCGACCCGGACTACGCCGACACGGGGCCGTTCTGTGAGAAGTACGGCGTGCCGCTCGAGCACTCCGCGAACACGATCATCGTCGCGTCCAAGAAGGAGCCCAAGCAGTACGCGGCATGCGTGGTCAAGGCGACACGGCGGCTCGACGTGAACCACGCCGTGCGGCGGCTGATGGGGGTCGCGAGGCTCTCGTTCGCGTCGTCCGACGAGACGAGGACGCTGACCGGGATGATGATCGGCGGGGTCACGGTGCTGGCGCTGCCGGACGGGTTGCCGGTGTACGTGGACGACACGCTGATGGGCCTGCCGTGGGTCATCCTCGGTAGCGGGAGCCGCGCGTCGAAGATCCGGACCTCCCCCGAGGTTCTGCGGCGCCTGCCGGGAGCCCAGATCGTGCCCGGACTGAGCCTCGAGGTTCCGGGGGACTCGTTGTAGGCTGTCGGGGGATGGCCGACGAGGTGCTATGCGCGATCGCCGACGGCGTCGCGACCGTCACGCTCAACCGGCCCGCGAAGCGCAACGCGCTCGACCGCGCCGTGCTAGGGGGCCTCGACGCGTGCTTCGAGGGGTTCGAGCGCGACCGCGCCCTGCGCGTTGTCGTGCTCCGCGGCGCCGGCCCCGCGTTCTGCGCGGGGATGGATCTGGACGAGCTCGCGGCGCGACAGGACGAAGAGGCCGATCCCGAGGCGGGGGTCGTGGCGACGCTCCGGAGGATCGAGCGCTGCCGCCACCCGACGCTCGCCGTCGTCCACGGCGATGCCTTCGCCGGGGGCCTGGAGCTGGCGCTCCACTGCGATCTGCGCCTGGCCGCGGACGGGGCGCGCTTCGCGATGCCGCTGGCGCGTCTCGGGCTCGTCGTGCCCTTCGCCCTGGGCCAGAAGCTCGTCGAGGTCGTCGGGCCGGCGATGGCGCGGCAGATCCTTCTCGTCGGCCGGCCGCTGTCGGCGCGGCGCGCGTACGAGATCGGGATGGTCCACGAGGTCGTGCCGGCGGCGGACCTTGAGCGGGCGAGCGACGACCTCGCGCGCGCCGTCGGGGAGGCGGCGCCGCTGTCCCTCGCGGGCATGAAGCAGACGATCCTCCGCGGCCTGGCGGGGCGGGAGGGGATCGAGCACGCCGACCTGGACGCGCTGGCCGCGCAGGCGCGCCGGAGCCGCGACGCGCGGGAGGGGATCCGGGCGATACTCGAGAAGCGCCGAGCGGTCTTCCGGGGAGAGTGAGGCGACCATGCGGTTCTGCATTCAGCAGCTCCTGACGTACCGCGACTGGCAGACGGAGGGCGAGGTGTACGCCGACGCGCTGGAGGAGGCGCGACTGGCGGACGAGCTCGGCTTCGAGGCCGTCTGGCTCGCCGAGCACCACTTCTCGCGCTACGGGATCTGTCCGTCGCTGGCGGTCCTCGCCGCGGCGATCGCGCGCGAGACGCGGCGCGTGAGGATCGGCACCTCGGTGGTCGTGGCGCCGTTCGCCCATCCGCTCCGGATCGCCGAGGAGTGGGCGATGGTCGACATCCTGTCGGGCGGGCGCCTCGAGTTCGGCATCGGCCGCGGCTACCAGCCCAAGGAGTTCCGGGGTCTCGGCGTCTCGATGGAGAAGACGCGCGAGCGCTTCGACGAGGCCGTCGAGGTGATCCGGCGCGCCTGGACCGACGAGCGGGTGACGTTCGAGGGCGAGTTCTTCCAGGTGCGCGACCTCCACGTCCTGCCGCGGCCCCTCCAGAGGCCGCACCCGCCCTTCTGGACCGCGGCGGTCTCCCCCGACACGTACACCCTCGCCGCGCGGCGGGGCTTCAAGATCCTCACCGCGCCCTCGTTCACCCCGTGGGACCTCCTCCGGAAGAACTTCGACGCCTACCGTGCGGCGTGGCACGACGCGCACGGAACGGACGCGGGCGGCGACATCGCGATGAACAAGATCATCCACGTCGCCGACTCGGCGAAGCAGGCGCGGGAGGACCTCCGCGAGCCGATCCGGTGGTTCTTCCGCACCCAGGCCGACCTGATCGCCGAGGCCGAGGGCGTCCCGCCCGAGCAGTACAAGTTCTACCGGCGCGTCCGCGAAAACCTCCTCGCGCTCAGCGACGAGAAGGCGCTCGAGCAGGCGGCGATCTGCGGCGACCCCGAGGAGGTCGCCGACAAGATCCGCCAGCATCGGGAGGCGCTTGGGATCGATTACCTCATGGGCTCCTTCAATCGCGGCGGCGTGCCGCACGACCGGATCGTCAGGTCGATGCGCCTCTTCGGCGAGAAGGTGATGCCGCGCTTCGCATGACGACACTGACGCTCGGCGACGTCAGCGTCACGCGCGTGATCGAGATCGGCCGCTCGTCCTTCCCGACGACGTCCATGCTGCCGGACTCCACGGCGGAGGCGATCGCGCGCCACCACGACTGGCTCCGGCCCCACTTCTGGGACGACGCGGCCGGTGACCTTGGCTCGCGGATCGGGACCTACATCGTCCGGACGCCGCGCCACACGGTGCTCATCGACACCGGCATCGGCAACGACAAGCCCCGCGACGGCTCAGCCGTCTGGCACATGCGCCGCGGGGGCTTCCTCGACGACCTCGCCGCAGCGGGCGTCGCCCCCGAGCAGGTGGACGTGGTCCTGTGCACGCATCTGCACGTGGACCACGTCGGCTGGAACACGCGCCTGGTGGACGGCCGCTGGCGCCCGACCTTCCCGCGCGCGCGGTACCTCTTCGCGGGCGAGGAGTGGGAGTTCTGGCGCCACGAGAAGGACCCGTGCATCGCCGACAGCGTGGTGCCCGTGGTCGAGGCGGGCCAGGCGGTGCTCGTCCAGAGCGACCACGTCGTCGATCCGTGGCTCAGCCTCGAGCCATCGCCCGGCCACACCCCGGGTCACGTCTGCGTCCGCCTGCGGACGAGCGCCGGTGAGGCGATCTTCTCGGGCGACCTCATGCACCGGACGGTGCAGGTGGCCGAGCCCCAGTGGTCGAGCCGGTTCTGTGCTGACGCCGCGAAGGCGCGCGCCACGCGGCGCCTGTTCGTCGAGCGCCACGCCGACTCGGGCGTGCTGGTGCTCGCCGCGCACTTCCCGCGCGCCGGCTACATCGT
>QHSZ01000099.1 GCA_003220595.1 Candidatus Rokuibacteriota bacterium
CAGGCGCAGGACTACGTCTATGGGGTCGCCTTCGGCGTCCTGCTGCTCTTCGTCTGGGCCCAGTGGTGGCGGCGATGACTCTGACTCGGGCCACCCACGGAGTGCCGCCGGCCTCGCGGACCTCGTTACAATGACCAGGCTGCCGGTGCTCTCGCTGATCACGTGGGCGCCCTTCGTCGGCGCGCTCCTCATTATGTTCACGGCGCGACACCGCCCGCTGGCGGTGCGGCTCATCGCCGCGGTCACGACCGGCGTCTCCGCGGTCCTCTCGCTCTGGATCTACGTCGCGTACGACCGCGAGGCGGCGGGCTTCCAGTTCTACGAGAAGGTTCCGCTGGTGCCGCCGCTCGGCATCTCGTACGAGCTCGGCGTGGACGGGGTGAGCCTGTTGCTGGTCCTGCTGACATCGGTCATTATCGTCGCCGGCGTCTTCGCCTCGTGGACGGTCGCCGTGCGGAGCCAGGAGTTCTACGCGCTCTTGCTGGCGCTCGTCACCGGCGTCTTCGGCGTCTTCGTGTCCCTCGATCTCTTCGTCTTCTTCCTGTTCTATGAGCTCGCCGTCCTTCCGATGTATCTGCTGATCGGTATCTGGGGCTCGACCGGCGAGGTGCGCCCGCGCGGCATCTTTGCGTGGGCGTACCGGGAGACGGGCGTCGGGACGAAGGAGTACGCCGCGATGAAGCTCACGCTCTACCTCCTGTTCGGCTCCGCGTTCATCCTCGTCGGCATCTTCGCGCTCTACGTCCACGCCGGCGCCTCGTCGTTCTCGTTCCTCGACCTCGAGGCCGCCGCCTTCGCGCCGGGCGTCCAGCGCCGGATCTTCCTGGCTTTCTACGTCGGCTTCGGTATCCTGGCGGGCATCTGGCCGCTCCACACCTGGTCGCCGGACGGCCACGCCTCGGCCCCCACGGCCGTCTCGATGCTCCACGCGGGCGTGCTGATGAAGCTCGGCGCCTACGGGGTCGTGCGCCTGGGCATGGGCCTCCTCCCCGAGGGCGCCCAGGCGCTCGCGTGGCTCGTCGGGGCGGTCGCCTGCATCAACGTCGTCTACGGCGCGCTCTCGGCGATGGCGCAGACCGATCTCAAGTACGTCATCGCGTACTCGTCGGTCTCGCACATGGGGCTCGTCATGCTCGGCGCGGCGACCCTCACGGAGGCCGGGCTCAACGGCTCGGTCTTCCAGATGTTCGCCCACGGCATCATGACCGGCCTCTTCTTCGCCCTCGTCGGCCTCGTCTACGAGAAGGCGCACTCGCGTGAGATCGGGAAGATGGGCGGCTTCGGCAAGGTGATGCCCGGCATCGCGACCGCCTTCACCGTGGGCGGTCTCTCCTCGCTCGGTCTGCCCGCGACGGCGGGCTTCGTCGCCGAGCTGCTGACCTTCATGGGCGCGTGGCGCTCCGACCACCGATGGTGGCTGTTCCCGGCGGTCGCGGGCACGTTCCTCACGGCGGTCTACGTCCTGCGCGTCGCGAAGCAGATCTTCTGGGGCCCGCCCTCGCCGCACTTCCATCACCTCGAGGACGCCCGCGGGCCCGAGTGGGTCGCGCTCGTCATCCTGGTGACGGTGCTCGTCCTCTTCGGGATGGCGCCCGCGATCGCGCTTCTGCCGGTGGACACGGCGACGGTGCCGCTCCTCGCACGGATCGTGGGCCCCTGATGCCGGCCGCCGATCTCGCGCGTGCGCTCCCGCTGGAGCTGGGCCTCGGTGGTCTGCTGCTGCTCGTCTTCGTGGTGGGTCTCGCCCACCGCGGCTCCGACCGGCGCGCGATCGGCTGGATCGCGACCGGCGGCGTGCTCGGGCTCGCCCTCGCGAGCTTCCTGGTGCGGCCGACCGGGCCGGCGCTCGGCGGCATGTTCGTGCAGGACGGGCTCGCGATCTTCGCCAAGCGCCTCTTCCTCGGCGCGACCTTCATCGGCCTCCTCGCGTCCCTCTCGGTACCGGAGGCCGGACGCGGACGGCGCGCGGGCGAGTACCACCTCCTCGTCCTCGCCTCACTGCTCGGCATGCTCGTGCTCGCGTCGGCGCGCGACCTGATCCTCCTCTTCGTCGCGTTCGAACTCATGTCCATTCCGCTCTACGTCCTCGCGGGCTTCTTCAAGCGCCAGGACGAGGCGGTCGAGGCGTCGCTCAAGTTCTTCCTCGTCGGCAGCGTGTCGTCGGCGGTGATGGCCTACGGGCTTTCGTTCGTCTACGGGGCGACCGGCACCACCGACCTCGCGAAGGTGGCGAAGGCCGCGGCGAGCGGCCACCCGCTCCTCCTGCTGGGCCTCCTCGCCGCGTTCGCGGGCTTCGCGTTCAAGATCGCCGCGTTCCCGTTCCACATGTGGGTGCCCGACACCTACGAGGCGGCGAGCACGCCGTTCGTCGCATGGCTCAGCGTCGCGCCAAAGGCGGCGGGCTTCGTGGCGCTCTTCCGCGTCTACTTCGAGGGTGCGGGCGAGCACGCGGCGGCGTGGATCCCCGTCGCCGCCGGCCTCGCGACGCTCACGATCGTGGCGGGCAATCTCATGGCGCTCCCGCAGCAGAACACCAAGCGCCTGCTCGCCTACTCGGGGATCGCGCACATCGGCTACATGCTCGTCGGCTTCTCGGCGGCGTCCGCCGCGGGCGTGGCGATGGTGCTGTTCTATCTGGTCGCCTACGTCTTCGCGAACATGGGCGCCTTCCTCGTGGTCGAGGCGATCGCGCGCTCCGAGGGCTCGGAGTCGACGGCCGCGTTCCGCGGCCTGGCGCAGCGCTCGCCGCTGCTGGCGCTCGCGATGCTGATCTTCCTGCTCTCGCTCGGGGGGATCCCGTTCGTCGCGGGCTTCTGGGCGAAGCTCTACGTGTTCTGGGCGGCGGCGGCGGTCGGGCTCTACTGGCTCGTCCTGATCGGCGCGGTGCTGACGGTCGTCGCGCTCTTCTACTACCTGCTCGTCGCCAAGCGCATGTACATCGAGCCACCCGAGCGAACCGGGCCTGTCCGAGTTTCCGGAACGCTCGCGCTCGCCGTCATTCTGTGCGTGGTCGGCGTGGTGGGGCTCGGGATCTATCCGAAGCCCGTCGTGATGGCGGCGCTCCAGGTCGCGACACCGCTTTTCTGATCCCCAAGTAGCTGAAATAGCTAGAGTCTCTCTCCCAGCTTGACCTTCAGAGAGGGGCTCAGTACCCTGTGTACCGACTGGTTGGTACAGATGACGACGACGAAGACCATCGAGCCGGCAGCGAAGACGAGGGACGGGCGGTCCACGCGCGAGGCCATCCTCGCCGCGGCGACGCGGCTCATCCACGTCCACGGCTACAACCACACGACGCTCGACGACATCCTGCGCGAGAGCGGCGTCGGCAAGGGGAACTTCTACTACCACTTTAAGAGCAAGGAAGACCTCGGGTACGCGATCCTCGACGAGATCGTCGCCGCGTTCCTCCAGCGCACCCTCGACCCGTGCTTCTCGGACCCGACGGCGCGGCCGCTCGCGCAGATCCGGTGCTTCCTCGACCGCGTGCTCGAGTCGCAGCGCGCGCGCAACGGCGTCGGGGGCTGCCCGCTCGGCAACCTGGTCGCGGAGCTGTCCGACGTCCACGAGGGCTTCCGCAGGCGGCTGGCGGGCGTCTTTGGGATCTGGCAGACACGGCTCACCGATGCGCTCGAGGCGGCGCGCCGGTGTGGCCAGGTCGGTGACGCGTGCCGGCCCGACGCCGTGGCCCACTTCCTCGTCGCCTCGCTGGAGGGCGCCATCCTCTTGACGAAGCTCACCAAGGACATCTCCGTCATGGAGCAGTGCGTGGCCGAGCTCGGACGCTACCTGTCTCTCTACGAGGTGGGGGTGTGATGCCCGTGGACGCGCAGCGAGTGGACAACGACGCGCGGCTCGTCGACGCGCTCCGCCGTGAGGACCCCGACGCGCCGGAGCACCTCGTGGAGACCTTCGGCGATCGCGTCTACCGGCTCGCGCTCCGCATCACCGGGTCCAACGAGGACGCGGAGGAAGCCGCGCAGGATGCGCTCTGGGCGGCGGCGCGCAAGATCCACACGTTCAAGGGCGAGTCCGCGTTCGGGAGCTGGATCTACCGGATCGCCGCGAACGCGGCCTACCAGAAGCTGCGCGCGCGCCGCGCGAAGGCCGCCGAGATCGCGCTCGACGACGTGCTGCCCGCGCTCGACGAGGGCGGGCGCCACTTCGAGCCGATGGACGACTGGTCCAATCGCGTCGACGAGCGGGCGCTGCAGGGCGAGCTGCGGCAGGTGCTCACGGAGGCGATCGACGCGCTGCCGCCGGAGTACCGCACGGCGCTCGTCCTCCACGACGTCGAGGGACTGTCGAACCCGGACATCGCGGAGACGCTCGGGATCAGTCTGCCGGCGGTGAAGTCGCGCGTGCACCGCTCGCGCCTGTTCGTGCGCAAGCGGTTGGCCGACTACATGAAGGGCGCGTAGAGGCGCCGCGCGCCCGGCGCCGGGCCACACACGGGACGAACCGGCCTCGCGCACCTGCCAGAGTTGACGCGGGGCTCCGGCGTGTGATCTGATGGGTGCTCGTCGCAATTATCTGAGGAAGGTCTACGGTCCATGGAAGCCGTCATCGCAACCGGTGGCAAGCAGTACCGCGTGACGCCCGGCCAGGTCATCTCGGTCGAGAAGCTCTCCGGTGACAAGGGCTCGCGAGTCGAGTTCCGCTCGATCCTCCTCGTGAACCGCGACGGGCAGGTCATCGCGGAGCCGAAGGCGCTCGCGGGCGCCAGGGTGGCCGGCGAGGTCGTCCGCCAGGGTCGCGGCCGCAAGGTGTCCGTCGTGAAGTTCAAGCGGCGCAAGAACTACCGTCGGCACCGGGGGCACCGTCAGGCGGCGACGACGGTCCGCATCACCACCATCGAGGTCTAGCGCATGGCTCACAAGAAGGGTGTCGGGAGCTCGAGGAACGGCAGGGATTCGAACCCGCAAATGCTGGGCGTGAAGCGCTTCGCGGGCCAGTTCGTGACCGGCGGTTCCATCCTCGTGCGCCAGCGCGGGACGCGGTTCCGGCCGGGACTGAACGTCGGGCTCGGGTCGGACGACACGCTCTTCGCGAAGGTGGACGGCTACGTCCGGTTCGCGCGGCGGGGGGACTCGCGCTACGTGAGCGTCACGACCGACCGCGCGTGATCGCCGGCGGGCAGCCCCGGGCCCGCGTGTGACAGCATGTTCGTCGACGAGATCGACATTTTCGTCAAGGGCGGCGACGGGGGCGCCGGCTGTGTCAGCTTCCGCCGCGAGAAGTACGTTCCGCGAGGCGGTCCTGACGGCGGCGACGGCGGCGACGGCGGGAGCGTCTGGCTCGAGGCGGATCCCGCGCTGACGACCCTCCTGGATTTCCACTACAAGCGCCACTACCACGCCGAGCGGGGCACGCACGGCGAGGGCTCGAACCGCCACGGCGCCACGGGGCAGGACCTGGTCCTGCGCGTTCCGATCGGCACCGTGGTCACCGACCGCGACACGGGCACGCTCATCGGCGACCTCGCGGTGCCTGGCCAGCGCGTGCTGGCGATCGCCGGCTCGCGCGGCGGGCGCGGCAACGCCCGGTTCGCCTCCTCGACCAACCGTGCCCCGCGCCGCGCCGACCTCGGCCGGCCCGGGCCCGAGCGCTGGCTCCACCTCGAGCTGAAGCTCCTCGCCGACGTCGGCGTCGTCGGCTTCCCGAACGCAGGCAAGTCGACGCTGGTGTCGCGCTTGTCCGCGGCTCGGCCGAAGATCGCGGACTACCCATTCACGACGCTCGAGCCGACGCTCGGGATCGTGCGCGTGGACGACGAGCGCTCGTTCGTCATCGCGGACCTGCCGGGCCTGATCCCGGGCGCCGCGGCGGGGAAGGGGCTCGGCCACCAGTTCCTCCGCCACACGGAGCGGACGCGCCTCCTGCTCCACGTGCTCGATCTCGACCCGCAGACCGGCCGCGACCCGCTGGACGACCACGCCGCGCTTAACCGAGAGCTCCGCGCGTACTCGCCCGAGCTCGCGGCGCGCCCGCAGCTCGTCGTCGCCAACAAGTCAGACCTGCCCGAGGCGGCGCCGCGGCGGGAGCGGATCGAGCGGCACTGCGCCGCGCGGGAGCTGCCGTGCTTCGTGATCTCGGCCGCCACCGGCGCCGGCCTGGCCGACCTCGTCCGCGGGATCGCGGCGGCGCTGGCCTCGGGCGAGCTCGCGCCCGCGCGGCTGCCATGAAGGATCGCAAGCTCGGCCGCGTCCGCCGGCTCGTGGTGAAGGTCGGGACCGGCCTCGTCACCGAGCCCGGCGCCGGGGCCTCGCCCGCGCGGATCGGCGCGCTCGCCCACGACATCGCCGCCGTCCGCGAGGGGCGCCGCATCGTGCTCGTGAGCTCGGGCGCCATCGCGACGGGTATGGCGCGACTCCGGCTGGCCGAGCGGCCGCGCTCGATCCCCGAGAAGCAGGCGGCCGCCGCGGTCGGCCAGGCCGCGCTCATGGAGCGCTACGAGGCCGCGTTCGCCCAGCACGGGGTCCACGTCGGCCAGGTGCTGCTCACCGCGCAGGACATCAGCGATCGCGCCCGCTACCTCAACGCGAAGAACACGCTCCTGGCCCTCCTCCGGTTCGACGTCATCCCGATCGTGAACGAGAACGACACCGTGGCGGTCGAGGAGATCAAGGTCGGCGACAACGACAACCTGAGCGCGCTCGTCGCCTCGCTGATCGACGCCGACCTGCTCGTGCTCCTCACCGACGTGGACGGCCTCTACAGCGACGACCCGGCCGTCGACGCGGGCGCGCGCAAGCTCGAGCGGGTCGAGGCGATCACCGACGAGATCGCCCGGCTGGCCCGCGACCGCCCCGACGGCGTCTCGGTCGGTGGCATGGCGACAAAGCTCCAGGCCGCGCGCAAGGCCGCAGCGTCCGGCGTGCCGATGATCATCGCCAGCGGCCGCGAGCCGGGCGCGCTCGGCCGGATCCTCGCCGGCGAGCCCGTGGGGACGTACTTCGCACCGAAGGCCGAGCGGCTCGCCGCGCGCAAGCGCTGGATCGCTTTCGCGGTGCCGCCCCAGGGGCGCCTGACGGTGGACGCGGGCGCGCTCGCGGCGCTGACGCGGCACAAGAAGAGCCTCCTCCCGGCGGGGGTCGTCGAGGTCGAGGGCGACTTCGCCTCGGGCGAGGTCGTGGCGGTGCACGGCGCGGGCGGTCGCGAGTTCGCGCGCGGCGTGGTGAACTTCGACGCCGAGGAGCTCCGGAAGATCCGGGGTGCCCGGACCGCCGAGATCGAGGCGCGGCTGGGGTACAAGAGCTTCGACGAAGTGATCCACCGTGACAACCTGGTGATTCTCTAGGATGGCCATGGACGTCCGAGCCCTCGTGGAAGCGAAGGCCCGCGCGGCCCGCGACGCCGCACGGACGCTGGCGCTCTGCCCGACGAAGATCAAGAACGACGCGCTCGTCCTGATGGCGGGGGGGCTCGTCGAGAAGACCGCCGCGCTCCTCGAGGCCAACCGCGCCGACGTCGAGCGCGCCCGCAGCCGCGGCGTCGCCCGCGCGTTCCTCGACCGGCTGGCGCTCAGCGAGGCGCGCGTCGAGGAGATGGCGCAGGGGCTCCGGGAGACCGCCGCGCTCCCCGACCCGGTGGGCACCGTCGTCGAGTCTTGGCGCCGTCCCAACGGCCTCGAGATCTCGCGCGTCCGCGTCCCGCTCGGCGTGATCGCGTTCATCTACGAGTCGCGGCCGAACGTCACCGCCGACGCCGCGGGCCTCTGCGTGAAGTCGGGCAACGCCGTGCTGCTGCGCGGGGGCAGCGAGGCCATCGAGTCGAACACGCTGATCGCCGCCGTGCTGGCCCGGGCGCTCGAGAAGGCGGGCGGGCCGGCCGAGGCGATCCAGTTCGTGGAGACGACCGATCGCGAGGCGGTCGCGGCGATGCTCGAGCTCGACGGACTCCTCGACCTCGTCATCCCGCGGGGCGGCGAGGACTTCGTCCGGTGGGTCGCCGAGCGCTCGCGGGTGCCGGTGCTCAAGCACGACAAGGGCGTCGTCCACGTCTTCGTGGACGCGACGGCCGACCCCGTGATGGCCGCCCAGATCGCCGTGAACGCCAAGGCGCAGCGGCCGGGCGTCTGCAACGCGCTCGAGACGCTCCTGGTCCACCGCGCGATCGCGTCGACCTTCCTGCCGCTCGCCGGGCGGCTCCTCGCCGACGCGGGTGTCGAGCTCCGCGGCTGTCCCGCGACGCGCGTGCTCGTGCCCGCCGCTCGGCCCGCGACCGACGCGGACTGGGACGCGGAGTATCTCGACCTGATCCTCGCGGTCCGCGTCGTGGACGACCTCGACGCGGCGCTCGAGCACATCCGCCGGCATGGCACGGGGCTCGCGGAGGCGATCGTCACCGGGGATCTCGGCCACGCGCGCCGCTTCACGCGCGAGGTAGACGCGGCCGCCGTCCTCGTCAATGCCTCGACCCGGCTCGTGGACGGCGGCCAGTTCGGCATGGGCGCCGAGATGGGCATCTCGACCTCACGCGTCCACGCCCGAGGTCCGGTGGGCGCGCGCGAGCTGACGACGACGAAGTTCGTCGTGGTCGGCGACGGCCAGGTGCGGGACTAGGCTTGGCTCGCACCGCGGTCTTCGGCGGGTCGTTCAACCCGATCCACTACGGGCACCTGCTTCTCGCCGATGAGATCCTCGAGACCCTGGAGCTCGACCGGATCCTCTTCGTGCCCGCCGCCGTTCCGCCCCACAAATCGCCCGCACACCTGGCGCCGGCCGGCGACCGCCACGAGATGGTCCGGCTCGCGACGGCGGGCCACCCGAAATTCGAGGTTTCCGACGCGGAGCTGCGCCGCACCGGTCCTTCGTACACCGTGGACACCCTCGAGGCGCTCCGCAGCCCGCGCGAGGACCTCTTCCTGATCGTCGGCTCCGAGACCTTCCTCGACCTGCTCACCTGGCGCGAGCCCCGGCGGATCGCGGAGCTGGCCCGCCTGGTCGTTGTCCCGCGCGTCGGCAGTGCGTTCGACCATGACAGCGCCGCCGCCCAGAAGGTCGTGCGTGAGATCGGGCAGGAGCCGCTGATCGTGCGGGCGACCTCGCTCCCGATCTCGGCGTCGGACCTGCGGCGGCGGGTCCGCGAGGGCCGCTCGGTCGCCTATCGCCTGCCCGAGGCGGTCGCCGCCTACATCCGCGCGCGGCGTCTCTACCAGAGCGAGGTGGCGTGACGCCGCCACCGGCCGAGCGGAAGGCTCGGAGCGCCGCGCGCGCGGCGCTCGACAAGCGGGCGACGGACCTGGTCCTGCTGGACGTGCGGGCCGTCTCGAGCATCGCGGACTACTTCCTGGTCTGCAACGGTAAGTCGACGACCCACATGGAGACGATCTCCGACGCGATCCTCGCGGAGCTTAAGGCAGAGGGGATCCGGCCGCTGCACGCCGAGGGCGTCGCCGAGAGCGGATGGATTCTCCTCGACTACGGCGACGTGCTCATGCACGTGTTCCTCGAGGACACGCGCGCCTATTACGCGCTGGAGCGGCTCTGGGGTGACGCGCCCGTGCTTCCGCTCGACGGCGCGTGAGAATGGGGCGTGAATGTCTTGCACGCTCCCCGGACGCATGCTAGCGTTCATGTCTTGAGTGCGCATCCCAGACGTGGCGGAGGAGGGCCGCGATGCGAAAGGAACGACTGGCGTACTTCAAGAAGCGGCTGATCGAGAAGCAGCGCCAGCTGGCGGACGAGGTCGGCCGGACCGCGATCTACGGCAAGGATCAAGAGGACGACTCGATCAAGGATCTCGGCGACCAGGCCAACACTGCCTACAACAGGGAGTTCTTCTTCGAGCTCGGCAACGGCGACCGCCGGCTCCTCCGGGACGTCGTCTCGGCGCTGCAGAAGCTCGACGACGGCGCGTTCGGCTCCTGCGAGCGGTGCGGGGAGCCCATCTCCGAGAAGCGCCTCGAGGCACTGCCGTTCGCGCGCTATTGCATCGACTGTCAGCGCATGGTGGAGCAAGAGGAGCGGATGGCCACGGGCTAGCCGCGCGCGGCCCCCACCCGCGATCCCTGCGTCCCAGGAACCCCCGACGCTCGCCGTGACGCTCCTCGACTCGCTGCGGACGCTGATGTCCGTCGGCTTAGGTCTCCGTGATCTCTTTCCGCGTCCGGCGCCCGCGCCCGCGCAGGACGACCCGCTCACGCTCGAGCTGCTCCGGCGCGCCGACGAAGCGCGTGCGGGGGGCCGACCCCAGGAGGCGGGCACGCTCTACCGGCAGATCCTCCAGACACGGCGAAGCCACCTCGGCGCGCTGCGCGGTTGCCGCGAGCTCGCGGTCGAGGCCGGGGAGTGGCGTCAGGTGCTCGACCTCCAGCACCGTATCCTCGGCGCCGTCGGCGCCACCGAGCGAGCGCGGGAGACCGAATGGCTCGCCGTCGCATACTACGAGCTTGGGCGCGCGGAGCTCGCCCGCGGGAACGCGAGCGCCGCGCTCCCGCATCTCAAGAACGCCGTGCGCGCCGACCGCCGCTTCCTGCCCGGGGTGCTGGCGCTCGGGGACGCCCACGAGATGGTCGGCGAGCATCGCGACGCCGTGCGCGCCTGGGAGCGGGCCGCGGAGGTCCAGCCCGCGCTGCCGCTGCTCGCGCGCCTCGAGCGCGCCTACCGCGAGGAAGGGCGCCCGACCCGGATGATCGCCCTCTATCGCACCGCGATCGAGCGCGCCCCCGACGACCTGTCTCTGGCCGTCGCGCTCGGCCGCGTCTTCTTCGAACTCGAGATGCTCGACGAGGCCGCCGACCAGTTCGAGAAGGTCGAGGTGCAGGCGCCCGACCTCCCCGCCGTCCACGCCTTCCTCGGCGCCGTGTTCGAGCGGCGCGGCGAGACACGCGTGGCCTTCGCCGAGTACCGGCGCGCCCTCCAGCTCGCCCGTGCCTTCGACTGGCCGCACCGGTGCGATGCGTGCGGGGCCACGGCCGCAGGGTGGCAGGACCGGTGTGAGCACTGCCGCCGCTTCAACACGTTGCGCCCCGCGCGTCCGTAGGGCGAGCGTCGCGACCGATGACCACGGGCGGGTCGGAGCCGCGCGGCGCCCTTCTCGGGCCGGCCACGGATCCCCCTGGACTCGCCTCGGGCGCCGCACGCCGTGCGGGTTCGTGCGTGCCCGGGGGCGTCGCGGCACTCGCGACGGCCGTCCTCGACCTCGTCTTCCCGGCGCTCTGTCCCGTGTGCGAGACCCGCCTCGGCGCGGGCCGGCGCGATCCCTTGTGCGGCGGCTGCTGGGACGCGATCGCGCGCATCGCGCCGCCGTACTGCGACGCGTGCGGGATGCCCGGCCCGCCGTGCTGCGCGCGGTGCGCCGCCGAGCCGCGCGTCTGGGACTACGCGCGGAGCGCGGCGCGCTACGAGGGGCCGCTGCGCGAGGCGCTGCACGCATTCAAGTTCGGGGCCCGGCGCGCGCTCGCGCGGCCGCTCGGCGACCTCCTGGTCGAGCAGTGCGCCGCCGCGCTGCCTCAGGGCGTCGCCTGCGTGGTCCCCGTGCCGCTCGCCTGGGAGCGCGAGCGGGAGCGCGGCTTCAACCAGGCGCGTCTCCTCGCCGAGCGCGTCGCGACGCGTCTCGGGGTCCCGCTCCGGCCGCGATGGGTGGCGCGGGTCCGGACGACCCAGCCGCAAAGCGACCTCTCCGCGGAGGCGCGGTGGGCGAACGTCCTCGGCGCATTCCGCGCGTCGGCCGCGGCGGCCGGCCGGCACGTGCTCGTCGTCGACGACGTCTTCACCACGGGCGCCACGCTCGCCGCGTGCACGCGCGCGCTCCGCGACGCTGGGGCGGCCCGGATCGGAGTGCTGACAGTTGCCCGCGTCGTCTGAGCCACCGTATAATCGAGACAGGTTCGCTGTGCCGCAGCCCTCACAAGGAGCCCTTCGATGAGCATTCGAGTCGGCGTCAACGGATTCGGTCGCATCGGGCGCGTCTTCTTCCGCACGGCCCTCGAGGCGAAGGACATCGAGGTCGTCGGGGTCAACGACCTGGCGGACGCCAAGACGCTGGGCCACCTGCTGAAGCACGACTCCGTCCACGGCACGCTGGCGGCCGACGTCACCACCAAGGACGAGGCGATCTTCGTCAACGGGCGCGAGACCCGCGTGTGCAAGCTCAAGGATCCGGCGACGCTGCCGTGGAAGGAGCTCGGGGTCGATGTCGTCGTCGAGTCCACCGGCCTCTTCCGCGACACCGCGACGGCGTCGAAACATCTCCAGGCGGGCGCGAAGAAGGTCGTCATCACGGCGCCCGCCAAGGACCCCGACGTCACGATCGTCCTCGGCGTCAACGAGCAGGCCTACGACCCGGCGAAGCATCGGATCATCTCGAACGCGTCGTGCACGACCAACTGCCTCGCCACGACGGTGAAGGTGCTCGACGACGCGTTCGGTGTGACGCGGGGCTTCGCCTCGACGGTGCACTCGTACACGAACGACCAGCCCGTGCACGACTTCCCGCACCAGGACCTCCGGCGCGCGCGCGCGGCGGCCGTCAGCATGATCCCGACGACGACGGGCGCGGCGACCGCGGTCGGCCTCGTGCTCCCGAAGCTCAAGGGCAAGCTCGACGGCATCGCCATCCGCGTGCCGACCATCAACGTCTCCGTCGTGGACCTCGTCGCGGAGCTCGGCAAGCCCGCCACGGTCGCCGCGGTGAACGACGCCTTCCGCGCCGCGGCCAGGGGCCGGCTCCGCGGCATCCTCGACGCCACGGACGAGGAGCTCGTCTCGTGCGACTTCAACGGCAACCCGCACTCGTCCATCGTGGACCTGCCGTCCACGGCGCTCGTCGACGGGAACCTGATCAAGGTCCTGGCGTGGTACGACAACGAGTGGGGCTACTCCTCCCGGGTGCGCGACCTGATCCGGTTCATCGCGAAGACGCTGTAGGCCGGGCGTGCCCAAGCTGACGATCGAGCAGCTCGAGCTCGCCGGCAAGCGTGTCTTCCTCCGCGCCGACCTCAACGCGCCGCTCGCCGGGGGCGAGGTGTCAGACGACACGCGCCTGCGCGCGGTGCTGCCCACGATCCGCTACGCGCTGACGGCGGGCGCGGCGGTCGTCCTCGCCTCGCACCTCGGCCGGCCCAAGGGCAAGACGCCGGAGTACTCGATGCGTCCCGTCGCCGAGCGCCTCGGGGCGCTGCTCGGCCACCCCGTCGAGCTCGCCCCCGACTGCGTCGGGCCTGAGACCGCCGCGCGCGCGCGGGCGCTCCGGCCGGGCGAGATCCTCCTCCTCGAGAATCTCCGGTTCCATCCCGAGGAGGAGAAGAACGACGACGCGTTCGCCGGGGAGCTCGCCACC
>QHSZ01000310.1 GCA_003220595.1 Candidatus Rokuibacteriota bacterium
GCTGTCAGGCCCATTGCCTGACCCGTGGCTTTGCGTCCCCGCCTCGCGGCGGGTTTGCCTTTTTCGGGAAGGGCTCTTCTCTGCAAGACCGAGAGGTTGCACGGGGGGTGCCAAGGGGGACGCCCGCTGGGGCAGGCGGCACAATATCTGGAAATTGCGGGAGCCCAGAGCGGCTGCGCGAATGCTGACCAGTCTAGACAGGTGGAGGGCACGCCCTCCGGACCGTCAGATCTGGTAGCAGGGCGCAGCCATTCTGACATCCCGGCTTCAGGCCTGAGGTATAAACGATGACCGTCAAAGAGCGAGCCGCTAACTTTCTACGCGCACATCCGAGCCGTGACCTCTGTGACCGCTGTCTGGCGCAGGCACTCGGCGTCCACGCCTCCACGGGCCACCGCGCGGCCGTGAAGGTCGCGCGAACCGACGGGTTCAGGCGCGCGTATGGCCGGTGCTCGGACTGCGGAGAAACGCGGTTCGCGACGAGGGCGATCGGCTGAGTGCTCGAGCTACGCCGGGGAGAGCGGCAGCTCGATCGTGAACGCCGCGCCCCCGTCGGGGCGGTTCGCCGCGATGAGCGTGCCCTCGTGCCGCTCGACCGTGGCGTAGGTGAGCCAGAGCCCGAGCCCTGTGCCCTCGCCCGGAGCCTTGGTCGAGAAGAACGCGTCGAAGATCCTGGGGAGCGCGTCCGTCGGGATGCCGGGCCCCGTGTCGAGGACCTCGAGGCGGGCGCGCCCGTCGATCGCCCGCAGGCGCACCGTGAGGATGCGCGCCGCGTCGTGCGAGGCCATCGCCTGGTGCGCGTTCTGGATCAGATTGACCAGCGCGTGCTGGATCTGCGCCGCATCGGCCAGGACGGGAGCCACGGGCTCGAGCTCGGTGACCACCGTCACCCGGTCGCGGCGGAGGTCGTAGGCCTTCAGCTCCAGCGCCGCGCGGACCTGATCCTCGAGGCGACACGGCTTGCGCTCCATCGCGTTGGGCCGCGAGAACTGCAGGAGGTTCTGCAGCATCTGAGTCGCGCGCGCCGTCTCCTTGACGATCATGTGGACGCGTTCCCGGCTCTTGGCCGGGTCGTCCGACGTCAGCAGCAGCAGCTCGGCCTGGCCCAGCGTGGCCGTCAAGAGATTTCGAAGCTCGTGGACGAGGCCCGCCGCGAGCTTGCCCACCGTGGAGAGCTTCTCGCGCTCGACGAGCTGGACCTCCGCCGTCCTCAGGTCTTCGAGCTGTCGTCGGGTCGCCGAATAGAGCTGAGCGTTCTCGAGGGCGAGGCCGATCTGGTGGGCCACCGCCTCGACCAGCGCGATCTCGGGCTCCGTGAATGGCTCCGGGGTCCGCCGACCCAGCGACAGGGCGCCGAGGATCCGTCCACGGCTCCGGATCGGCACGCATGCGAACCCGTGGATCCCTTCCTGCCGGACCACGGCGCGGGCGGCCGGCAACAGGTCGGGAGACTCGCTCGCGTCAGCCAGCGCGATCGTGCGACCGCTCACCACGACCCGGCCGATCATGCCTTCGCCGACCGGGAGGACGCGGTTGATCTCGCGCAGAAACGGCCGCAATCCGCGGTCTCCCCGTAGATGCAGCGTCGTGCCGTCGGGCGTCAGGAGATGGAGGCTCGAGATCTCGTGGCCGGTGACGTGCGTGAGCGCGTCGAGCGCGATGCGGAGCACCTCGTCGACGTCGAGGCTCGTGCCGATCGCCTGGCCGATCGTGTGCAGGATGCGGAGGTGCGGGTCCGTGTGGCCCGGCTGATCGGCCCGCGCGCCCTCGACGATCTGCCGCAGGCGTCCGAGTTGCTCGTCGCTGGGGCTCGGGAAATAGAATGCGTAGCCGTCGAGGTCGGCGCGGACGAGGACCGACACGACTTCCACGCGGCTCGCGCCGTCCGGGAGCGTGATGGAGAGCCTGGCGGCCGGCCCGGGCCGGATCACGCCGCTCGGACGCACCTTGATGCCGGAGGCGCTCAGGTTGATCGAGGTCGCGTCCCATTCCGCACCGGTGGACTCGTGCACCCTGACCGGAAGCGCGACGGGGGCGCGCGGGGCTCGGCGCCGCGGGCCGTGCGACTCCAGCGGAGGGCGCCGCGGCGCCGACGACGGGCCGAGGCACGCGAGCAGCTCCTCGAGACGCCGGAGGGGCAGGGGCTTGCCGACGAAGTCGAAGGCGCCCAACCGGAGAGATTCCTGGGCCTGGGTTTCCGTCACGTCGCCGGAGACGACGAGGATCGGGGCGCGCAGCTCGCGCACCGCCTGGAGCTGAAGGAAGTCGAGCCCGCTCATCCCGGGGAGACGGATGTCGAGCAGGATGACGTCGGGCCGCTCGCCCCGGAGCAGGTCGAGCGCCGCCTCGGCCGTGTGCACGATCTGCGGCTCGTGGCGGAGTCCGACAAGGAACTCCTGCAACAGGTCACAAACGATTGGATCATCCTCGACGACGAGTATGCGCATGACGGGTCCGGTTGGAGCCCCCCTCTGTGGCCATACCGAGCAACGCCCGTACCAGGCCAGGGGACCGTCCGAAGAGCCTCAGAACAAAGGAGATTCCTGAAATTGGCTCCGCCGACCCCGGCGCCGCCTGTGAAGTTCCGGGCCAGTCGACGGTCAGGAGCTCACCCGTCGCGCCCTGGTCTCGTGTAGGTTGGGGCGAGCATGCGCACCACCTACTCACCCCGACATCGTCGCCGTATCCTCCTCGTCTATCCGCGGTACGCCCGCTCGTTCGGCACGTTCGAGCGCGCGTATCCGCTGTTCGGGGGCCGCGTGCGGGCGTTCATGCCGCCGCAGGGGCTCCTGGTCGTCGCGGCCTACCTGCCCGAGACGTGGGAGATGCGCTTCGTCGACGAGAACTCCCGGCCCGCGAGCGCCGACGAGCTGGCCTGGGCCGACGCGCTGTTCGTCTCGGGCATGCACGTGCAGCGCGCCAGGATCCATCGGATCATCGAGCGGGCGCACACGCACGGCAAACCGGTCGTGCTCGGCGGGCCGTCGGTCTCGGGCTGCCCCGAATTCTATCCCGACGCCGACATCGTGCACCTCGGTGAGCTGGGCGACGCGACCGACCGGGTCGTCGCGCACCTCGACGCCCACACGGAGCGGCCGCGGGCGCAGCTCCGCTTCGAGACGCGGGAGCGACTGCCGCTGGCGGATTTCCCGACTCCCCGATACGAGCTGCTCCGCCTGCGCGAGTACTTCCTCGCCAGCATCCAGTTCTCGAGCGGCTGCCCCTATACGTGTGACTTCTGCGATATCCCGGAGCTCTACGGCCGGAACCCACGCATGAAACGGCCCGCGCAGGTCCTCGCCGAGCTCGACCGGCTGGTGGAGGCCGGCGTGCTGTCGGTCTACTTCGTGGACGACAACTTCATCGGCAACCAGAAGGCCGTGCTCGAGCTGCTCCCGCACCTCGTCGAGTGGCAGACCCGCCGCCGCTACCCGCTGCGCTTTGCCTGCGAGGCGACGCTGAATCTCGCGAAGAATGAGCGGGCGCTCGCCCTCATGCGCGCGGCGGGCTTCGTCACCGTGTTCTGCGGCATCGAGACGCCCGAGCCCGACGCCCTGCACGCGATGTCGAAGGACCAAAACCTCAGGATGCCCATCCTGGACGCGGTGAAGCGGATCAACGGCTACGGGATGGAGGTCGTCTCCGGGATCATCCTCGGCCTCGACACGGACACGCCGGAGAGCGCCGACCACATCATCGAGTTCATCCACGCGTCGAGGATCCCGATGCTCACGATCAACATCCTCTACGCGCTGCCGAGAACCCCGCTGTGGCGCCGCCTGCAGCGCGAGGGGCGGCTCCTCGACGACGGCTCCCTGGAATCGAACGTGCGCTTCAGACTGCCGTACGAGACGGTGCTGGCGATGTGGCGCAAGTGCATCACGGCGGCGTACGAGCCCGCGGCGCTCTACGATCGTTACGCCCACAACGTGGCGTACACCTTCGCGAACCGGGTCGACTTTCCGACGAATGCGCGGCGCGCGTCGTGGCAGAACCTCGCGGCCGCCGCCGGCACGCTGGCGCGCATCCTTTGGCGCATCGGCGCGCGCGGCGACTACCGCGCCACGTTCTGGCGCTGGGCCTGGCCGGCGCTCAAGGCGGGCAAGCTCGAGGCGCTGATCAACGTCGCGGTGGTCAGCCACCACCTGATCGAATTCACGCGCGACTGCCTGCGCGGCGCCGGCGAGGCCTCCTTCTACGCACCGGAGACGCCGGCCGCAGACGCTGAGGCTCGTCTCGCCCGCGGTTAGGTTCTCCCCACTCTCAGGCTCCGCGCGCGTCGGCGTCGGATACACGGCGCGCGGATAGCGCACCGTCATGCAGAGGATGACCAATCATGGGGTGTAGGTGACAGTCACGGTGACCGTGGTCGTGTGACCGGCGGCGTCGAGCGCGATGACGAACAGCAGGTTCACTCCGGGTTGTAAGACGATGCCGCTGGCGGTCCAGCTCGTCGTGCCAGTCGCGATGCCGTTACCGCCGCGGTTGCTCGCCCACATGACCTGGGTGGCGCCGGAGGCCGTCCCGCGGAGGGTCAGGGATGAAATGTTCGTGCTGTAGGTGGGCGAGGCGGTGGGCGTCGTGATGGTCACCGTGGGCGCCGTGGCGGCCGCGTAGGTAACGGTCACGGTGCGTGTCGCGATGTTCCCGGCGGTGTCGCGTGCCGTGACGGTGAGGAGGTTGGCGCCGGTCTGGAGGACGATGCCGCTGGCGGTCCAGCTCGTGGTGCCGGTGGCGGTACCGCTGCCGCCCCGAGTATTCGCCCAGGTCACCTGCGTCACCCCGACGTTGTCGGACGCCGTCCCCCCGAGCGCCAGGGATGACGTGGGCGTGCTGTACGTCGAACCGGCGGTCGGCGTGGTGATCGCGACGGTCGGCAGCGAGGCGTCCAACGTCACCGTCATGCTGGCCGTCCTGGTGTTCCCGACGGCGTCCTTCGCCGTCACCGTCAGCACGTTGGCTCCGGACTGCAGCACGATCCCGCTGGCGGTCCAGCTCGTCGTCCCAGTTGCCGTTCCGCTGCCGCCCCGACTATTCGCCCAGGTCACCTGCGTTACCCCGACGTTATCCGACGCCGTCCCCCCGAGCGCCAGGGATGACGTGGGCGTGCTGTACGTCGAACCGGAGGTCGGCGTGGTGATCGCAATCGTCGGGAGCGTCGTATCCCCGCCGGCGCCGGTCCCGGTGACGAGGCGCGTGCTGATATCTCCGCCGGCAGCGAAGCTCACGTTGACGGAGGCGGTGGCCGATGTGGTTGGGGTGAAGCGCACCGTCACGGCCTGGGTCGCGCCCAGCCCGACGAGGTTCAACGTACCTCCGGAGACGATGCTGAAGGGGGCGGAGGTCGACACGGTCCCGGACACGGTCCCACCGACCGTGTTCGACACGGTGAAGACTTGATCCTTGAAGCTCCCCACGCTCACACTGCCGAAATTCACCGTGCCGGTGGGGCTCGCGGCAAAGGCGATTCGCGCGACGGCACTCGCAGGGGTCGAACAGGCACTCTGAGTGCCGCTCGTGTCCACCGCAGTGACCGCAACGTTGTAGAGCAAGGTCGGGGAGAGCCCGGTGAACCTGACGCTCACGATTTGGCCGGGACCCGGGTTGGGCGTC
>QHSZ01000100.1 GCA_003220595.1 Candidatus Rokuibacteriota bacterium
GGATCTCCTCGCCGACCACATCGCCGGGCGGCCGCTGCCGCCCTACGCCCCCGCCTTCGGGCTCGAGCGCTACGAGGATCCGGTCTACCGCAGGCTGCTCGACACCTGGGGAGATGGGGGGCAGCTGTAGGAAGCGCGCGTGGCCTTCGGCCTGCTGATCGGGCTCGGTCTCGGCCCGCCGGACTATTATCTGCTCGAGGTTCGCGGCCGCACGACCGGGCGGACCTACGCCACCCCGGTCAATCCGCTCCCGCTCGGAGGCCGGCGGTTTGTCGTGGCCCCGCGCGGGCTGACGCAGTGGGTCCGCAACGCGGAGGTCGCCCGCGAAGTCGCCCTCAGGAGAGGCAGGCGGCGCCAGCGCTTTCGCCTGCGACCCATCCCCGACGGAGAGAAGCCGGAGATCCTGAGGGCATACCTGGACCGCTTCAGGGTGACCGTCCAGCGCTACTTCCCCGTGCCGGCCGGCTCGCCCGCGCAGGCGTTCGCCGACGTGGCCGGGCGCTATCCCGTGTTCGAGCTACTGCCTGGGTCCCTCGCCCCTGGCGAAGAAGGTTGACTTCGTCTGAGCCACTGAGCTAATTTTAAATTGATGTCGGAAGTCATAGCGAAAACCCTCGCTTGAATGGAGGGCCCCTCATGGCACAGAAAAGGGACGCGCCACTCGAGCTCCGGACGTACCTTGCGAAAGCCCGGGGGGGGACCACGAAGGAGTATCGAAAGAAGCAAATCATCTTCTCGCAGGGCAGTCCCGCGGACGCGGTTTTTTACATTGAGAAGGGTAAGGTTAAGCTGACGGTCCTATCCACGCGCGGGAAGGAAGCGGTCGTCGCAATCTTGGGGAGCGGGGATTTTTTTGGTGAGGGAAGCCTCGCGGGACAGCCGCTTCGCATGGCCACGGCGACCTCCGTGATCGAATGCTCAATCCTGCGAGCTCAAAAAGAGACAATGACACGGATGCTCCATAATGAACCCGCATTGTCAGAGCTCTTCATGGCGTACCTGCTGTCCCGCAACGCTCGGATCGAAGAGGACTTGGTTGCTCAGCTTTTCAATTCCAGTGAGAAACGGCTGGCGCGGATTCTGTTGTTGCTGGCCCACTTCGGCAAAGACGGGCAACATGAATCCATCGTGCCTAGGATAAGTCAAGAAACACTGGCCGAAATGGTCGGTACAACGCGGTCAAGGGTGAGTTTCTTTATGAACAAGTTTCGGAAGCTGGGTTTCGTTGAGTATAACGGTGGCTTGCAAGTTCACAGTTCCCTCCTGAATATCGTCCTCCACGACTAGGGCGCCAGTACCAGCTATCTGTCGTAGCTGTCGAACAAAACCGTGCTCCCGCATAGGTGGCCAATTCTGACCACACCATGCTCCCGCATAAACCCAAAGGTGAGCAATTTTGAACAGATATTAGAACCTGCCTTGGACGATCCTGTGGTATATGGCACGACGTGCCTCGTCCGATCGCGACCCGGGGAACGGTGTGGGGGTCTGGGCCCTTCGTGCGGGAGTCCTGCAACGAGTCGCTGCTGCAGCCCTGCATGGGGACGGCGGCCACGCCCTCGAGGAGCGCGGCCGGGCCGAAGCGGCGCTGGCCTTCGCAGCTTCGATCGTGGAGTCCTCGGACGACGCGATCATCGGCATGACACTGGACGGCATGATCACGAGCTGGAACGCCGGCGCCGAGCGACTCTACGGGTACTCGACCCGCGAGGTCCTCGGGCGGTGGCCGATCGGGATCATCCTCCCGGCGGACGAGCTGCCGAAGAGCCTAACGCTCGTCGAACGGGGTGAACGGGTAGATCACTACGAGACCGTAGGCATAAGGAAGGACGGGCGGCGCGTCGCGGTGTCCGTCACAGTGTCGCCGATCCGGGACGCGGACGGGAGGATCGTCGGGGCGTCGTCGATCGCCCGTGACATCACGCACCGCAAGAAGGCTGAAGCGGCCATCCGGGAACGGGACACCCTGCGGTATGTCGCCAGCCTCGCCGCCGCGGCCGCGCACGAGATCAACAATCCGCTGACGGCCCTCATGGGACATGCTCAGCTCATGGCCAACGAGACGGACGCGAAGAGCCGTGGGCGTGTTGACGAGATGCTGAAGGCCGTTTCTCGGATTCAGGAGATCGTCACTCGGATGAAGCGCGTTACACGGATCGAGCTGACCGACGACCCTTTGTATCTGCCCGAGATGCTTGACCTGAGCAGATCAAGCGAGGCTGGACCCCCCGGCAAGCACCAGCAGGCGTGACGCCCCGACTCGCCAGGGGAGTCGCCCCTGCGCGAGCCCGACCCGGTCACTCTCGAGCCATCGTCGGGAGTCGGCCGTTCAGAAATCACCCGACTCAGCCGAGCGATCAACCCGGGTCAGTTCCTAAACAACATCAAGGGATACTCCGGCGGCCGATTCGGGGATTCGCCTGATTGGCCCCCTCTCGGAGGCGCGCCTAACGTATGCGCCGTCCAGGGTGTCACGCCGCAGCGCGGAGTTGCGAGGGGCTCAGTAGGAGGGTCGAATATGACCCGAATCTCGGCCGGGCGCCGGCTGCTCCGATTCGCCGGAACGCTCGCGCTCGCCAGTCTGGCGGCCGGGTGCTCCGCGGCGCCGTTCGTCGGCTACCAGAACGGCCCCGTCACGCTCTACGTCGGCGACGTGCGCCACGTCTGTGCGGCCGGCGGGATCAACAACCGCGGCTGCACGCTGCGGTATCCGAACAGCCGCATCGAGGTCTACTGTGCCGCCGGCGACTACGAGTGTCTGGCCCACGAGCTCCGCCACGTCGCCGATCCGACGTGGCGCCACGACCTGGACGCCCGGAACGTCTCTCCTCGGTAGTGTCTCGTCGGCCGTCGTGCGGGATCGATCCTTCTAGACCAGGCGGTCGCGCAGACGGGAGCTGACGCCGTCCACGATCATCACCATCGCCACGGTCACGAGGAGGACGGTCGACGCGGCGGGGTAGTCGATCATGCGGAGGTAGGTCTGGAGGTAGAACCCGATCCCGCCCGCGCCGACGAAGCCGAGCACGGTCGCCGCGCGGATGTTCGTCTCGAGACGGTAGAGGACGTAGGACAGGAACAGCGGCAGGACCTGCGGCAGGACGCCGAAGCGGAGGATCTGCAGGCGCGTCGCGCCGGTCGCCGTGATCGCGTCGACCGGGCCCGGCTCGATGCCTTCGATCGCCTCCCCGTAGAGCTTGGCGAGCGAGGTCGTCGTGTAGGCGACGACGGCGAGGACGCCCGGGAAGGGGCCGAGGCCGACGGCGGCGACGAAGACGAGCGCGTAGACGAGCGTGTCCACGCTGCGGAAGAAGTTCAGCACGGTGCGCGCCGGATAGAAGAGCGGCGCCGGCGCCACGTTCCGCGCCGAGACGAAGCCGAGCGGCAGCGCCAGGACCGCCGCGACCGCCGTCCCGAGGAGCGCGATCTCCACCGTCGTCAGCGCGCCCGCGAGCGCCGACGGCAGCACGCGCGGGTCGGGCGGGATCGTCCGCCAGAGGAAGTCGAGGATGAACGGGACCCCGCGCGCGAGGCGGACGGGGTCCGCGCCCGTGTCCCAGGCGGCCCACCCGAGCGCGAGGAAGCCGACGAACAGGAGGGCGCGCCTCACGCGGCGTCCCCGTCGCCGTAGATCGCGGCGATGACGGCCGGCGAGAGCGCCGAGGGCGGGCCGTCGAAGCCGACGCGCCCGCGGCGGAAGCCGACGATGCGCGTGGCGTACGCGAGCGCGGTCTCGAGCTGGTGCTGGCTCACGACGAGCGTGAGCCGGCGCTCGACGTTGATGCGCCGGAGGATGTCCATGATGCTCGAGGTGAGCTGCGGGTCGAGGCTCGCCGTGGGCTCGTCGGCGAGGATCACGTCTGGCGACTGCGCGAGGGCGCGGGCGATCGCGACGCGCTGCTGCTCGCCGCCCGAGAGCGTGTCGGCCCGGCGCTCGGCGAGATGCGCGAGGCCGACCTGGGCCAGGCACTCGAGCGCGAGCGCGCGGTCATCCGGCGGGAACCGGCCGAGCACGCTCGGGAGCGCGCGCACGTAGCCGAGCCGCCCCGCCAGGACGTTCTCCTGCACCGAGGCGCGGCGCACGAGGTTGAACTGCTGGAAGATCACCGCGATCCGCCGGCGCGCCTCGCGCAGCTCCCCGCGTCCGGCGCCGGTCACGGCGCGGCCCGCCACGCGGATCGTGCCGGCCGTCGGCTCGACGAGCCGGTTGAGCGCGCGGAGGAAGGTCGTCTTGCCGGCGCCGCTCCGGCCGAGGATGACGACGAATTCGCCGGCATTCACCAGGAGGTCCACGCCGTCGACCGCCACCGTGTCGGGCGGCAGGACGACGCGGAGACCCCGGACCTCGATCATCGCCTCAGCGCGGACGGAAGCCGAGCTCGTCCATCGCGGCGCGCACGGGGTCGTACTCGCGGTCCTCGGCGGGCTCGAAGCCGTCGATGTCGTAGATGCGCTTGAGGAGCGCGGCGTACTCGGGACCGCGGAGCTTCAGGAGCGCCGCGCGCACGCGCGCGAAGGTCGCCGGGTCGAGCCCGTCGCGCGCGGCGATCCCCGCCTCGGGGATCGGCTCGGTCTCCGCGACCCACGCGATCCGCTCGCGCTCGGCCGGGTCTTTCAGGTACTGCTCGCGGGCCATGTCGAACGAGGCGAGCGCGTCCACGTGGCCGTTCAGGAGGGCGCGCATCCCCGCGTCGTGCGAGCCCGCGAAGACGACCTCGCGGAAGAAGGTCTTGGGATCCCGGTTGCGGACGAGCCCTCGCCGGATCAGGAGGACCATCGGGTAGACGTACCCCGACGTGCTCGCCGGGTCCACGAACGCGATCGTCTTGCCGCGCAGCTCCTCGACGCGCGTGAGGCCGGAGTCCCGGCGGACATAGAAGCGCGAGGTGAAGGTCGCCTTCCCGTGCCACAGGTTCTTCGCGACGATCCGGGCCTTCGCCTCGCGGTTCGCGAGGACGTAGCCGGCCGGGTGGACCCACGCGAGGTCCGCGGTCCGGTTGCGAAGCGCCTCGACGACCGCGGCGTAGTCCGAGGCGACCGTCACCCGGACCGGCCTGTCCAGGAGCCGCGCCAGCGCGCGGCCGAACTCCTCGCCCGCGGCGATCAGGTCGGTCGGCTTCTGCGACGGCGTGAGCACGAGGTGGAGCGGCGGGTCGGCGGCGCGCGGCGCCCCCGCCGCGCCGAGCGCCACGAGCACCGCCGCGAGTGCGGCCACCACCGCCGGTCGGCGGGCGAACGCTCTCATGCCGCACGATCTTGCCCGCGCGGCTCGCGACGGTCAAGCGGCGCGCGGAGACGTGCCCGTCACGCGACGTCGACGCGCTGGATGACCTCGTGCATCTCGAACACGTTGGGGCCGGCGAAGAGCTCCTTGGGCGGCCGGTTCCGGTGCGCCTCGCGGAACTCATCGCTCTCCGTCCACGCCTGGAAGTCGGCCTCGGAGTCCCACCACGTCATGACCATGTAGGCGTCGCCCCGGAGGGGACGCAGGAGCTGGAAGCCGCGGCAGCCGCGGCGCTTCTCGACGAGGCCGGCGCGCCCGCGGAAGCGGTCCTCGAAGACGGCCTCCTGGCCCTTCGCGACGGGGATCCGGTTCGTGACCACGATCATTTCAGCAGCTCCTCGGCGATCCGCTTGACGTCGGCGGCCTCGACCTGGCCCTTGTGCGTCTTCATGACGTCGCCGACGAGCCGGCCCGCCTGCTTCGGGTCCGTGATGCCGAGCGCGGCGAGGCGGTCCTGCACGAGCGCGCGCAGCGCCGCCTCGTCGAGCCCCTTCGGGAGATAGCGCTCGCAGAACGCGATGTCGAAGCGGAGCTGCGCCGCCTGCTCGGCGCCGCGCGCGCCGACCTTCTCGAACTCGGCGAGCGCCTTCTGGAGCTGCTTGCGGTAGGCGCCGATGACCTCGCGGACGAGGGCGTCGTCCACCGTGCCGGTGAAGCCCTTCGCCGTGCGCCGCTCCTGGAGCCTCGACTTGAGCATGCGCACCACGTCGGCGGTGCGCTGATCCTTCTCCTTGATCGCGCGCGTGAGCGTGTCGCTCAGCTCCTGCTCGAGTGCCATGAGCACCTCCGCGACCCATCGTACTACTCAGCGGCGTCCCGCCGCGAGCGCGTCCCGCATCCGGTCGAGGCCCTCCGTCAGCAGGGATCGGGGGCAGCCGAAGTTGAGGCGCACGAAGCCCGCGCCGCCACGGCCGAACGTCGCGCCGTCGCTCAGCGCGACGCGCGCGCGCTCGAGGAAGAAGGTGAACGGGTCGCCGCCCGGAATCGCGGCGCCCCGGCAGTCGAGCCAGGCGAGGTAGGTCCCCTCGGGCGGCGCCACGACGACGCGCGGCAAGTGCTTCCGCGCGTAGTCCACGACGAAGTCCCGGTTCACCTCGAGATAGCGGAGGAGCGCCGCGAGCCACGGCCCGCCGTGGCGGTAGGCGGCGAGCGCCGCCGTGTAACCGAGGACGTTCACGCCGTAGACGAGGTCCGCGCGCGCCGCGGCGAAGCGCTCGCGCAGCGCGGCGTTCGGGATCACCGCGAGCCCGAGCTTGAGGCCCGCCAGGTTCCAGGTCTTGCTCGGCGCCATGAGCGTCACCGTCCGCTCGGCGATCTCGGGCGCGAGGGAGGCGATCGGGACGTGACGCTGCCCCTCGAAGACGAGGTCGCCGTGGATCTCGTCGGCGACGATCGAGAGCCCGCGCGCGAGGCAGAGCTCCGCCAGCCGCTCGAGCTCCGTGCGCCGCCAGACGCGTCCGACCGGGTTGTGGGGGCTGCAGAGCAGGAGGAAGCGCGTCCGCGGCGTGAGCGCGCGCGTGAGGGCGTCCCAGTCCACCTCGTAGCGCCCGTCGGGGGAGCGCGCCAGGTCGGCGGCGTCCATGGCGATCCCGACGTTGCCCGGCACGCGCAGGAGCGGCGGGTAGAGCGGCATCTGTAACAGGACGCCGTCGCCGGGCGAGGTGAACATGCGGGCGGCCACGTTGAAGCCGGGGATGACGCCTGGAATAAGCACGACCGCGTCCGGCGGAACCCGCCAGCCGTAGCGCGCGCCGAGCCGCTCGGCGAAGACCTCGTGGAGCGGCGAGCGCTCGAGGTTGTAGCCGTAGCCGTAGATGCCGTGCTCGACGCGCTCGCTGAGCGCCGCGACGACCGGCTCGGGCGACCGGAAATCCATGTCCGCCACCCAGAGCGGCACGACGTCCGGCCCGTACTTCCGCCACTTGTTGCTGTCCGTGTTGCGCCGCTCGACCACCCGGTCGAAGTCGTAGGTCATGGTCCCCCGCGTCAGACGCCGCGTCTCGGCCCCCAGATCAGGATGTGCAGGCGCGGCGAGAAGCGGAAGCCGCGCTCCCGGCACCAGTCGACGACCGCCGGCGTCAGGGTCTCCTGTTCCTGGCGCCGCATGCCGAGCGGCATCAGGAGGATCCGCTCCGAGGGCAGGCGGTATCGCGCCTGGAGCTCCATGACCTCGGCGAGGTCGGCCGGCGTCGCGACGACGAACTTGAACCACGCGTCGAGGTCCCTGAGCCGCTCGATAGCCTCGGGGCGCAGCCGGGTGGACTCGGCGACGCCGGCGTGCGCGAGCTTGAGCGAGACGTTCCACTGATCCACGGGTGCCTCGGGCGGCACGCGCGTGCCCGCGGTCTCGACCTCGACGCGCCGCCCGAGCTGCTTGAGCGCCGCGACCAGCGGCGCGAACGCCGGATGCTCGAGCGGCTCGCCGCCGGTGACGACCACGTTATCGCAGCCGGCTGCGGTGACCTCGGCCATCAGGCTCGCGAGGGTCGTCTCGCGACCGCCCGTCGGGGACCAGGAGTACTTGGTGTCGCACCACGCGCAGCCGACGGCGCATCCCTGGAGGCGGACGAAGACGGAGGGGGTGCCCGCGGTCACGCCCTCGCCCTGGATCGAGGCGAAGACCTCGCTCACGCGCAGCGTGAGGTCGTTCGAGCGGAGCGCGGCCGCGGTCGGCATCGCCCACATCGTAGCCCCCGGGCGCGCTCGGCGGAAGGTGATATCCTCCCGCGTTGAGGGAGGGCCGGGCGTATGAGGATCGGGATCGTGGGGGCGGGCGCGATCGGGTGCGTGGTGGGCGGGCTGCTGACGAAGGCGGGGCGCGACGTGACGCTGATCGACCAGTGGCCGGAGCACGTGGAGACGATGCGCCGGCAGGGGCTGCGGCTCAGCGGCACGTGCGGCGAGCACACGGTGAAGGTGAAGGCGCTGCACCTGCACGAGGCGCAGGGGGTGGCGGAGCCGTTCGACGCGGTGTTCGTGGCGGTGAAGGCGTACGACACGGCGTGGGCGACGGCGCTGGGGGCGGCGTATCTGGGGGTGCCGGACGGGGTGGTGGTGGACTTCCAGAACGGGATGAACGACGAGCGGGTGGCGGCGGTGGCGGGGCGGGGGCGGACGCTGGGGTGCGTGATCACGATCGGGGCGGGGCTGTACGAGCCGGGGCACGCGATGCGGACGGACGCGGGGGCGGTGGGGTTCAAGGTGGGGGAGCTGGACGGGCGGGACACGGCGCGGGTGCGGGAGCTGGCGCGGGTGGTGAGCGACGTGGCGCCGGCGAAGGTGACGACGAACCTCTTCGGGGAGCGCTGGTCGAAGCTCGCGGTGAACTGCATGGCGAATCCGCTCGCCGGCCTCTCGGGATTTGGCTCGGCGGAGGTGAGAAGCGAGCCCGTGCCACGGCGGATCGCGCTCCGCCTCGCGGCCGAGGTCGTCCGCGTGGGGCGCGCCTCCGGCCACGAGATCGAGCCGATCTACGGCCTCGCCACCCAGCGCTTCGTGGACGCCGCGGAGGGCCGCGGGCTCGCGGAGCTCGAGGCCGACATCGCCGCCAGCGCGCGGCACCTCAGCGGCGGCCGGCCCTCGCTGCTGCAGGACGTGCTGCGCAAGCGGCGGACCGAGATCGACGACCTGAACGGCTACGTGGTCGCCGAGGGGCGCAGGCTCGGCGTCCCGACGCCAGTCAACGCGGCGGTCGTCGAGCTCTACCACCGGCACGGCGTCGGGACGCTGACCCCGGATCCGAAGAACCTCGAGCCGCTGGCCAGGCTGGTGTGACGCTCGAGCTCACGCGAGAGGAGAGCTGAGATGGCCCGGATGACCGGTGGCGAGGCGCTCGTGAAGCAGCTCTATCGGGAAGGGGTGCGCGTGGTGTTCGGGCTGCCCGGCGTGCAGCTCTACGGCGTGATGGCGGCGCTGCGCGAGGAGCCCGGGATCCGCTTCATCACGACGCGCCACGAGCAGGCGACGAGCTACATGGCGGACGGCTACGCGCGCGCCGTCGGCGCCTTCGGCACGGCCCTGGTCGTGCCGGGTCCCGGCCTCCTCAACGCCGCCGCGGGCCTCGCCACGGCGTACTCGGCCTCCTCGCCCGTGCTGATGCTCTCGGGCCAGGTGCCGCGGCACCAGCTCGGGAAGAACATCGGGGTCCTCCACGAGGTAAACGACCAGCTCGACGCGATCGCGCCGATCACCAAGTGGCGAAAGCGAGTCCTCGAGGTCGGCGAGGTGGCGCGGGCGGCCCACGACGCGGTCGAGCAGCTCCGCACGGGGCGGCCGCGGCCGGTCGAGCTCGAGATGCCGCCCGACACGATGGAGGAGGAGGGCGAGGTCGAGCTCGTCGAGCCGAGCCGCGCCGCGCGCGCCGCCGCGCCGCAGCCCGACGTGGATCGCGCCGCCGAGATGCTCCTGGCGGCCACGCGTCCCGTGATCTACGCCGGCGGCGGCGTCCACCTCGCGGGGGCCCACGAGCCGCTCGCCGCGGTCGCCGAGTATCTCCAGGCGGGCGTCGTCCAGTCCGCGGAGGGCAAGGGGGCGCTGAGCGACGCGAGCGACCTCTCGCTCGGTGCCGCGATGTGGCCCGCGAGCGCCACGAAGAAGCACCTCGAGGCGGCAGACGTCATCCTCGTGGTCGGGAGCCGCCTCGCGCTCGCGGGCCCCCGGCCCGAGCAGCAGGTCGTCCAGCTCGACGTGGACCCCGAGGAGATCGGCCGGAACCACAAGAAGACCTTCGGCCTCGTCGGCGACGCGCGGCTGACACTCGCCGCGCTGCTCGAGCGCCTGCGCGCGAGCGCGCCCCCGCGCGCCTCGCGCAAGGCCGAGCGCGAGGCGCTCCGCGCCGAGGTCGGCATGAGCATGACCCAGGAGCCCAACACGTCGATCCTGAAATCGCTGCGCGCCGGCATGCCCGAGGACGCGGTCTTCGTCGCGGGGATGACCCAGATCGGCTACTACTCGCGCCCCTTCTGGCCGGTCTACCAGCCGCGGACGTACCTGACGTCGTCCTACTCGGGGAACCTCGGTTACGAGTACCCGACGGCGCTCGGCGCCAAGGTGGCGTGCCCGAAGCGCCCGGTGGTCGCCATCTGCGGCGACGGCGGCTTCCTCTACAACGCGCAGGAGATGGCGACGGCGGTCCAGCAGCGGATCAACGTCGTCGCGGTCGTCTTCAACGACCACGCCTTCGGGAACGTCGCGCGGGACCTCGACGAGGCCTGGGGCGGGAGCTACGGGGCGGAGCTCCACAATCCCGACTTCCTGAAGCTGGCCGACGCCTACGGCATGGCGGGCCTGCGCTCCGAGGCGCCGACCGACGTCGGCCGGCTCGTGGCCGACGCGATCCAGCTCGACCGGCCCGTGCTGATCGAGGTGCCCGTCGGACGGATGGCGCGCCCGCCGTTCTTCGCGCCGCTCCGCTCGCCGGCCAAGTACCGGCGCTGACGCCGCGGCGCCGTTAGCGATCCACGCGGACGGCCCAGAGACGGCCGAGCCAGTCGCCGCGGTTCGACGAGACCCCGGCGAGCGCCCGGTAGTTCTCGGCGACCACGAGCCGGTAGTGATCAAGCCCGATGACCTGGCTCGGATCCTCCTTGCGGTAGCCGTCGAGCGAGAGCACGCCGCTCGCCTTGTCGAAGCGCCCGCGGACGTACTCGATTCCCTTCGTGCCGAGCTTCTGGAGCTCGCTCTCGCGCGGCGAGGCGGCGAGCGTCCAGGTGATCGCCGCCTCGGCCGTGCCGTCGGGCTTGATCTCGAGGGCGATCTCGGCGAGGTAGAGGAAGCCCGGCGGGCTCGTCCACTGTCCCCACCACTTGCTCGGCCCCGTCTGGGCGGGCCCGGCGTGCGGCGCCAGGACGACGAGCAGGACGACGAGCGGCAGGAGGAGGACGCGCGGTCGACTCATGGGGGCTTTCTCCGTGGGGAGCCTCTCGAAGCGATCGTATCACGCCGCTCCCGGGGCATAATGAGACCGGCCGTCATGCTGGAGACGCCGGAGACCCTAGGCCACAGTCACAACCCGCTCGTCCGCTACTTCAAGCTCCTCGGGCCGGGGCTCGTCACGGGCGCGTCGGACGACGATCCGAGCGGCATCACGACCTACTCCGTCGCGGGCGCCTCGCTCGGCTACGGGATGCTCTGGACCGCGCTCGCGACCTTCCCGCTGATGGCGGCCGTCCAGCTCATCTGCGCGCGGATCGGCCTCGTCACCGGGCGCGGCCTGGCGGGCGCCGTACGCCGCCACTACCCGCGCCCCTTCCTCTACGCAGCGTGTCTCCTGCTGCTCGCCGCCAACGTCTTCAACATCGCCGCCGACCTGGCTGGCATGGCCGACGCCGCCCAGATGCTGACGGGGATCCCGGCGCTCGTCTGCGTGCCCCTCTTCGGCGTCGCGATCCTCGTCGTCACCGTCTACGCGAGCTACGCGACTCTGGCCGGCGGGCTCAAGTGGCTCACGGGCATTCTCTTCGCCTACGTGGCCGCGGCGCTCCTGGCGAAGCCCGACTGGCGGGGAGCGCTCGTGGCGAGCGTGGTGCCCTCGCTCCGCTGGGATTCCCTCTACATCGCGACGTTCGTCGGCGTGCTCGGGACGACGATCTCGCCTTACCTCTTCTTCTGGCAGGCGTCCCAGGAGGTGGAGGAGGAGAAGGCGCGCGGCAGGCGCACCGCCGCGCAGCGGCGCGGCGCGACCGATCACGAGCTCGCCGACGCGCGGCTCGACGTGAACACGGGCATGTTCTTCTCGAACCTCGTGATGTACTTCATCATCCTGGCGACCGCGTCGACGCTCCACCGCGCCGGGATCTTCGAGATCGAGACGGGGCGGGAGGCGGCCGAGGCGCTCCGCCCGCTCGCGGGGGACGCCGCGTACCTCCTGTTCGCCGTCGGGCTCATCGGCACCGGGGTGCTCGCCGTGCCCGTGCTCGCGGGCTCGGCCTCATTCGCGGTGGCCGAGGTGTTCGGCTGGCGGGCGGGGCTCGACCTCAGCCCGCGAAGGGGGCGGCAGTTCTACCTCGTGTTCGCGGGCTCGATCGTCGCCGGCATGCTCCTCGATCTGGGCGGGATCCCACCGATCCGCATGCTCTTTCTCTCCGCCGTCGTGAACGGGCTCCTGGCGCCGCCGCTCCTGCTGCTCGTCATGCTCGTCAGTAACAACCGCGCCATCATGGGCGAGCGTACCAACGGGCCGTGGCTCAACGCGCTCGGCTGGACCGCCACCGCGGTGATGACGGCGGCGGCGGTCGCCTTCTTCGCGACAGCGAAATGAGCGACGCGCGCCTGGCTCAGGCCACCCACGATGCACGCCGGCCTCGCGGGCCCCGTTACAAATGAGCGACGCGCGCCTGGCTCAGGCCACCCACGATGCACGCCGGCCTCGCGGGCCCCGTTACAAATGAGCGACGCGCGCCTGGCTCAGGCCATGAGCGACCGCACGGCCGGGCTCGTCATCAGCCTCGTCTCGGCGACGGTGATCGCGGTCGTCGCCTATCTGCTGCTCGGGCCGCGGCCGGCGCCGGGCGGCGCCCCGGCGGTCGCGGTGCTGCCGCTCGTCAACGCCTGTCTCAACGCGACGAGCGCGGCGCTCCTCACGCTGGGTTACGTCTTCATCCGGCGGAAGCAGGTCACCGCGCACAAGACGTGCATGGTCTCGGCGCTCACGGTTTCCACGCTCTTCCTCGTCTCCTACGTGACCTACCACGCGCTCGCGGGCTCACGGCCCTTCACCGGTCGGGGCGTCCTCCGGCTCGTCTACTTCCCGCTCCTGGTTTCCCACATCGTGCTTGCCGCCGCCATCGTCCCGCTGGCCCTCACCACCGTCTACCGCGCGCTCCGGAACGACTTCGCCCGCCACGTGAGGATCGCGCGCGTCACGCTCCCGCTCTGGCTCTACGTGTCCGTCACCGGTGTGGTCGTGTACTGGATGCTCTATCACCTGTGAGCGCGCGCGCGCACCGCTTCGCTCGCGCGTCGAGCGGCCGGCTGAAAGGTCAGACCAGCTCGCCGCGGAGCACCGTCACGGCCTGGCCGCCGAGCTTCACGCGGTCGCCGGCCAGGCGCACCCGCACCACGCCGCCGCGCGGCGAGGCCTGGTAGGCGACAAGCTCCGTCTTGCCGAGCTGCGCGGCCCAGTAGGGGCCGAGGGCGCAGTGGGACGAGCCCGTCACGGGGTCCTCGGCGATCCCCGAGCCCGGCGCGAAGAAGCGCGAGACGAAGTCGAAGCCCGGGGTGGAGGCGCGGCTCGTGACGATCACGCCGCGCACGGGGAGCCTCGCGAGCGCCGCGTGGTCGGGGGCGAGGCCCCGCACGGTCTCCTCCGAGTCCACCTCGACGAGATAGTCGAACTGGTTCTTCCCGACGTGCTTCGGCGCGACCCCGAGGGCCTCGGCAAGTCCCGCCGGCGCGGCCGCGTGCTCCTCGCGCTTCGCCGGGAAGTCGAGCGGGGAGGACGCACACCGCGGCCGGATTGCCCCGGAACGGCGTGTCGGTGAACGCGTCGACCTGGACGATCGCGAGCCCCATGGGCGATGAGTCTAGAGAACCAAGGTGCTAGAGTCCACTCGATGCGCGGGTGCGAGCAGATCCCGTGGCTCTACGACCTGATGTGCGCCGTCATGGAGCGCTTCGGGCTTCGCCGCTGGCGTCGCTGGCTCGTCGCGGGCGCGCGCGGGCTGACGCTCGACGTCGGCTGCGGGACGGGCCGGAACCTCCCGCTCTATACCGTCCGCGTGGTCGGGCTCGAGCCCTGCCCCGAGACGCTCGCGCGCGCGCGGCGGCGGGCGCCCCGGGTCCCCCTGGTCCAGGGCAGCGTGGACGCCCTGCCATTCCGCGACGGCGCCTTCGACACGGTCGTGAGCGGGCTCGTCTTCTGCAGCGTCCCCGACCCGCGCCGCGGGCTCGCCGAGGTCAGGCGCGTGCTCGGGCCGCGCGGCCAGCTCAGGATGCTCGAGCACGTGCGCTCGACCGCGCCGTGGAAGGCGCGGCTGCAGGACCGCTACGCGGCGTTCTGGACGAGGCTCAGCGGCGGCTGCCACCCGAACCGCGAGACCGAGCGGACGGTGGAGGCGTGCGGCTTCGCGATCGAAGACGAGGGCCGGCGCGCGAAGGGCGACATGCGCCGGTTCGCAGCGCGGCCGGCCCCGGCGTCGCGGGTACAATAGCGGCATGCTCTCGCGTCGCGAGGTGCTCGGGGGAGGGGCCGCGATGGGGCTCTGCGCCGTCCTGCCGACCGCGCTCGTCGCCGAGGAGCCACCCGCGCGGAGCCGGGTCGTCGTCGTGAAGCAGGGCGACCGCGCGAAGGCCGTCGCCGCGTGCTTGGAGGCGTTCGTGTTCCGGGCCTGCGACGGGCGCGACGTCGCGGTCAAGGCGAACTTCAACAGCGCCGATCCGTTCCCGGCGTCCACGCACCCGGCGACCCTCGGCGCCCTGCTCTCCGAGCTCAAGCGCCGGGGCGCGCAGGGGCTCACGCTCGGCGAGCGCTCAGGCATGGGCGACACCCGGGCGGTGCTGGAGCAGACCGGCGCCGCGGCGGCCGTCGCGGCCGTGGGCGGCAAGGTCGTCGTACTCGACGACGTCGGGCGCGACGCGTGGCGGCCCTTCACCGCGCCCAACTGGCCGGAGGGTCTCCACGCCGCGCGGCTCTTCACCGACGGCGCATGCGTGATGCAGACCATGTGCTGCAAGACCCATCGCTTCGGCGGTCACGTCACGCTCGCGCTCAAGAACACGGTGGGGCTCGTCGCCAAGCACGTCCCCGGCCTGCGCCACGACTTCATGCGGGACCTCCACGGGTCGCCGCACCAGCGCGCGATGATCGCCGAGGCGAACCTGGCGTGGCGGCCGGCGCTCGGCGTGATGGATTGTCTCGAGGCGTTCGTGGACGGCGGGCCCGAGCGCGGCACGCGCGCGGCGCCCGGCGTCTTCCTCGCCAGTGACGACCGCTGCGCGCTCGACGCCGCGGCGCTCGCGCTCCTGCGCCTCCACGGCATGCGCGGCCCCGCTGCGCAGGGGCCCGTCGGCGCGACCGCGCAGCTCGCCCGCGCGCTCGAGCTCGGCCTCGGGGCGCAGCCGAGCGCCGTCGAGGTCGTCCCCGCCGACGCCGGGGCGCGCGAGATCACGCAGCGCCTGACCGACGAGCTCGCCCGCGGTTGAGGCGGGAATGAGCGATGCGCGGGTGGTCGAGGAGCGTCACGGGTTTCCCGGGGCGCTCCGAGCGTGGGGGAGTGTGGGGGGCCATGTCGGGGCCCCCCACGTCGACCAATGCGACGCGCGCCTGACTCAGGCCACCCACGGTGCACGCCGGCCTCGCGGGCCCCGTTATCAATGACCGCAGCGAGGCGCGCCCTCACGCTCGCGAGCCTCGTCGCCGGCGGCCTCGCCCTGCTCGCGGCCGACGTCGCCGCGCAGACCTACCGCTGGCTCGACGACAAGGGCGCCGTCCACTATGTGCAGGGCATCGACAACGTGCCTGAGCGTTACCGCGACCCGCGGCTCTCGTCCGCGGACCGCGAGACAGCCTTCGAGGCGCTCAAGGCCCTGCGGGATCTCGAGGCGCTCGTCGCGCTCGACATGAGCGGGCTCGTGTACCAGTGGCGTCTGAGCAAGCTCGAGGAGGTCGTCCCGAAGTCGCTGCGCGCGATGCGGCGCGGGCGGGTGGCGAGCACGCTGTCGCGCGCGCTCGGCCACTATCGGCTGGCGGGGCAGCTCTACGAGCGCGGCGTCGCGGTGTCGAAGGATCGGGCGGCGGGATCCGCGCCGGGGTGCCAGCGGCTCCCCCGGCCCGCGGCGCCCCGCGAGCCGTCGGGGTCCGACGCGGACCGGATGGCGGCGCTTCAGGTGGTGTGGCGCTGCGCGTCGGACCAGATCGCGGCCGCCGAGGCGCTGGCGCTCCGGCCGGGCTCGGGGCCGTGGGCGGAGCGCGTGAAGACGCCCGCGAAGGCGAGGCCGTAGCCCGACGGGTCAGAGGTCGTTCCCGGAGTAGGAGAGGTTGAACGACTTGTTGCAGAGCGGAAAGTCGGGAACGATGTTCTTCAGCACCGCGTACTCGAGCGCGGGCCAGTTCCTGAACGACGGGTCCACGATCTTCACCCGCCGGAGGGTCGCGGGCCCGTCGGCGACCACCCAGTGCCAGACGGGGCCGCGCCAGGCCTCGACCACGCCGAACGCCTGGCTGCCCGCGGGCAGGGGCGGGAGGGCCACGCGCGTCGGACCCTCGGGCGTCCGTCCGGCCGCGGCGCGGATCAGCCGCGCCGCCTCGCGCGCCTCGTCGAGGCGCACCATCGTCCGCGCCCAGACGTCGCCCGTCGCGTAGACGGCGACCCGCACGTCGAGCTCGCCGTACGCCGCGAACGGCGCGTCGCGCCGGCAGTCGGCGTCGATCCCGCTCGCGCGCCCCACGAGCCCCACGACCTGCAGCTCGCGCGCGGTCTGCTCGGTCAGCCGCCCGGTGCCCTGCAGGCGCTCGAGCACCATCGTGTTGTCGAGCGAGAGACGCGCGATCTCCTCGAACTCGGCGGTGAGCGCCTCGACGGCGGACGCGAGCTCGCCGAGCGCCGCGCCCGCGATCGGGCCGGCGACGCCGCCGGGCACGACGGCGCCCCGCAGCAGGCGGTGGCCGGCGACGCGCGCGTTCAGCCGGCAGAGCTCCTCGCGGATCCGGAAGCAGTGCGCGTGGCCGAAGGCGAAGCCCGTGTCGTTGACGATCATGCCGACGTCGGCGACGTGGTTGTAGAGCCGCTCGAGCTCGAGGAGGACGACGCGGAGCCAGCGCGCGCGCGGCGGCACCTCGCAGCCCGCGAGCGTCTCGAGCGCCTGGCAGTAGGCGAGCGCGTGGCCGGCGCTCGTGTCGCCCGAGACGCGCTCGGCGAGCTCGGGCGTGCGCTCGAAGGGCAGCGTCTCGAAGAGCTTCTCGGTGCCCTTGTGGACGAAGCCGAGCCGCGTCTCGAGGTTCACGATCGTCTCGCCCTCGACGCTGAAGCGGAAGTGGCCGGGCTCGATGATGCCCGCGTGCACGGGCCCCACCGTGATCTCGAAGATGCCCTCGCCCTCGACGCGGCGGAACGGGAACGGCTGGCCCGCGTCGGCGAACTCGCCGCGCAGCGCCACGTCGCGGCGGAGCGGGTGATAGCCCTCGGGCCAGAACTGGTGGAGCGCGAGGCGCCGCGGATCGGGGTGGCCGCGCGGCGTGAGGCCGAAGAGGTCGCGGATCTCGCGCTCGAACCGGCTCGCCGCGAACGAGCGCGTCGCGAGCGAGGGGAAGCGCGCGGCGGCCGCGTCCACGGAGACGAGGGCGAGGGCCCGGGGCCGGAGCGCCGGCGGCGCGAACGCGCAGGCGAGCGTGAAGTCGCCGCTCCGGTCGCGCGTGTCCGCGGCGGCCAAGAACTGGCACACGGCGCCGAGCGGGGCGAGCCGGTCGGCGAGCGCCGGGAGCGCCGCGGCGGGGAGCCGGCCCTCGACCGTGAACGCGTCGCGGGTCGCGATGCCGTGGGCACCCGCCTCGACGAGCGCCTGCGCGAGGTCGTCGAGCGTCAGGAGCGCCATGTCAGCGGGCCACGATCTTCGCGATGCGGCCGAGCGCGTCGTCGAGCCCGGGCGGCCACGCGAGGCCGGTGAGGAGGAGCAGCCCGAGCGCGACCGTCACGGGCACGACCGGCCAGGCGCCCGACGGCTCGCGCGGCGGCGCGCCCGCGGGCGCGCCGTAGAGCATCGTCTGGGTCGAGCGCAGCAGGCCCGCGAAGGCGACGAGCAGCAGCACGAGCCCGAGCGCGGCGGCCGCCGCGGCGCCCTCCCGGAAGCCGGCGCCGAAGATCAGCACCTCGCTCGTGAAGAGGCCGAAGGGCGGAAGCCCCATGAGGGCCAGCATCCCCGCGAGGAAGGCGGCGCCGGTGCGGGGCAGCGGACGCGACAGACCGCGCACGGCCGCGATCTCGGCGGAGTCGTACGCGGCGCGGATCCGCCCGGCGAGCAGGAAGAGCATGGACTTCGCGAGCGCGTGGTTCGCGATGTGGAGCAGGGCGCCGGTGACGCCCCACGCGCCGCCGAAGCCGAGGCCCACGCACACGAGGCCGACGTGCTCGACGCTCGAGTACGCGAGCATGCGCTTGAAGTTCTGCGTGGTCCAGAGGAACAGGGCCGCGACGGCCATCGACAGGAGCCCGAAGGCCAGGAGGATCCGTCCTGCGAACGCCGCGCCCGCGGCGAGGTCCACGACCGGCTTGAAGCGGAGGATCGCGTAGATCCCCACGGAGAGCAGCACCCCCGACATCAGCGCGCTCACGGGGGCGGGCGCCTCGCTGTGGGCGTCGGGCAGCCACGTGTGCATGGGGGCGAGCCCCGCCTTCGTGCCGTAGCCCACGACGAGGAACACGAACGCGAGCTGCACGACCCGCGGCGCGAGGCCGGGCGCCAGGCGCAGCAGGGTCGTCCAGCGCAGGGCGTAGGTCTCGTCGCCGAAGAGCTGGATGTCCGCGAAGTAGACGAGCACGGTGCCCAGGAACGCGATGGCGATCCCGACGGAGCAGATCAGCAGGTACTTGTACGAGGCCTCGAGCGAGGCGCGCGTCCGCTCGAAGTTCACGAGAAAGACCGACGCCAGCGTCGTGCCCTCGATCGCGCACCACATGAGGCCGATGTCGTCGGTCGTGACGGCGAGGAGCATCGTGAAGACGAAGAGGTGGAAGAGCGCGTAGAAGCGCCGCGCGACCGCGTCGCCGACGTACCGCGGGGCCTCGACCGCGGCGGCGGCGCCGACGAGTCCGATGAGCGCGACCATCCACGCCGAGAGGGCGTCGGCGCGCAGGAACCCGTCCAGCGCGGTGAGGTCGCCCGTCCGGAACACCGCCACCGCCGTGGCGAGCGCGAGCAGGAGGGTGAGCGCCGCCGTCAGGCCGTGGAGCGCGGCGGCGAGTGGGCCGCGCGCGCGCGTCAGGACCGCCGCGCCCGCGAGCGGCACCGCGAGGAGGAGGACGATCATTATTCCCGGAGCTCCCGAAGGCGCTGCTCGTCGATCGACTCGTGCTCGCGGCGCACCTCGCCCACCACCGCCTCCATGATGAGCACGATGACGAGGACGTCCAGGAACACCCCCGCCTCGACGATGCCGGGCAGCCCGTAGGTGGCCAGGAGCGCCAGGCCGAAGATCCCGTTCTCGAAGACGAGGAAGCCGAGGATGTGGCCGAACGCGTCCCGGCCCGTCACGCAGAGGAAGAGGCCGATCAGCGCCATCGCGAAGGCCAGCGGGATCGCGCCCTCGGTCGGCAGCTCCGTCGCGGCCTTCACCGGCAGCATGACGGCGTAGGCGACGACGACGAGCACGCCCGCGACGAGGAGCGCGACGCCGGATGACTTGCCCGGCGTCACCGGCCGGACGGGCATGCCGGCGCCGATGCGCCGGAGCACGCGCGGGATCACGACCGCCTTGACGACGAGGAAGACGAGCGCGACGAGCAGGAGCCGCGGGCGCGCCGCGAGCAGGCCCAGGGTCGCCGCGAGTGCCGCGAGCACCAGCGACTGGGCGGCGAAGAGGCGGAGCCGGCCCGGCCAGCTCTGCCGCCAGACGATGGCCAGCGTCACGACGAGGCCCACGAACGCGAGCAGGTTGGACGCGGTCGTCACGGGACGAGGAACACCGCGGTCACCGAGAGGAGGGCCAGCGCAAACGAGCCGGCGAGCAGCTCGGGCACGCGGAAGAGCCGGAGCTTGGCGATGATGGTTTCGAGGCCCGCGAGGGCCACGGTCAGCACGGCGAGCTTGCCGGCGAGCGCCAGGAGGCCGAGCAGCACCGGCACGGGCTCGACGATATCGGGGACGCCCCACGGGAAGAACAGGTTCGCGAGGAGCGTCAGGAAGACGAAGAGCTTCATCGCCGCCGCCCACTCGACGAGCGCCAGGTAGCGCCCCGAGTACTCGAGCACCATCGCCTCGTGGATCATCGTCAGCTCGAGGTGCGTCGCCGGGTTGTCCACCGGCAGCCGACCGGTCTCGGCGAGCATCACGATGAAGAAGGCGGCGAACGCGAGCAGGTGGCCGGGGTTCGCGGCGAGGAGCGGCTCGCGGGCGAAGCGCTCGACGATGCCGCCGAGGGTGGTCGTGTCGGCGCGCAGCGCGAGCGCGAAGACCGCCAGGATCACGGTCGGCTCGGCGAGCGCCGCCACCGCCACCTCGCGGCTCGAGCCCATGCCGCCGAAGGCGCTCCCGGAGTCGAGGCCAGCGAGGGCGAGGAAGAAGGTGCCGAGCAGGAACAGGTACATGAGGAGGATGATCCCGGCGAAGGGCAGCGCCGTCCGCGAGGCGACGACGGGGACGACCACGATCGCGACCAGCATGGTGGCGACGAGGACGTAGGGCGTGACGCGGAAGACCCAGGACGTCGTCGTCGAGACCACCGCTTCCTTGCGGAGGAGCTTGCGCAGGTCCGCGTAGGGCTGCCAAGGGCTCGGCCCGCGCCGGCCCATCAGGCGCGCCTTCAGCGTGCGCAGCACGCCGGCCAGCAGGGGCGCCCCCGCCGCGCCGACGAGCGCCTGGGCCAGCGCGAGGACGACGTCGGTGATCACGTGAGCACCAGGAGGACGAGCAGCGCGGCCAGGATGTACGCGAGGTAGACGTTGGCGCTGCCCGACTGGATCGCGCGCGCCCGGCGCGCGACGACGGAGAGGGCGCTGAGCACCGGCCGGTAGAGCCAGTCCTCGAAGATCGGGCGCGTCGGGTTCCCGTACTCGATCCGCTCGACGAAGAAGCGGGATTCGGGATGGAAATCGATGTCGAGCCGCTTCTCCGACCGGTAGAAGAAGTCGAAGACCCGCTTGAACGGGTTGGAGAACGCCGTGGCCGTGTACTCCATGCGCGCCGTCTGGAGGATCCGGCCGCAGCCCCAGGTCTCGTAGCGCCGGGTGCCGCGCGCGGCGCCCGCGAGCCGGAGCAGGACCACGGGCGCCAGCAGCGCGGCCGCGAGCGCCGTCGTCAGCGCGAGCGGCGAGAGGGCCGCGAACTCGCGCGAGACCCTGAGCGTCAGCCAGTCCCCGAGGGCGGGGAGCGGGGCACCGCCAACGAGCGGGCTCGCAATCGCGGCGAGGGCCGGCAGCACGAGCGTCGGCCCGAGGCCGAGGAGGGCGCAGACGACACAGAGGAGGATCATCGCGACGCGCATGGACGGCGCGGCCTCGTGGGCGCGGGCGGCGGCGTCGCTCCGCGGCACCGCGAGGAAGGTGATGCCGGCCGCCTTCACGAAGCACGCCAGGGTCAGGCCGCTCGTGAGCGCGAGCCCCGCGAGGCCGAGCGTGAAGACCAGGTTGAGCTCCAGCCGGGCGATCCGGGTGTTCTGCAGCAGCGCCTGGAAGAGCAGCCACTCGCTCACGAAGCCGTTGAGCGGCGGGAGCGCCGAGATCGCCGCCGCCCCGAGGACGAAGCACGCCGCGGTCCACGGCATGAGCTTCACGAGCCCGCCGAGGCGGTTCATGTTGCGCGTGCCCGTCGCGTGGACGACCGCGCCCGCGCCGAGGAAGAGGAGAGTCTTGAACGCCGCGTGGTTCACGACGTGGTAGAGCGCGGCGGCGATCGCGAGCACCGCGAGCGCCCCGAGCCCGACCGCGCGGAACACGAGCCCGGCCCCGAGGCCGATCAGGATGACGCCGATGTTCTCGATGCTCGAGAAGGCGAGCAGGCGCTTGAGATCGCGCTCGACGACCGCGTAGAGGATGCCGACGACGGCGGAGACGGTGCCGGCCAGGAGCACGGCGGCGCCCCACCACGTCGGCGCGGGCGCGAGCCAGTCGAGGCTCGCGCGCGCGAGGCCGTAGACGCCGAGCTTGATCATCACGCCCGACATCAGCGCCGAGACGTGGCTCGGCGCCGCCGGGTGCGCGAGGGGAAGCCAGACGTGGAGCGGGATCACACCAGCCTTGGACGCGAAGCCGAGGCCGAGGAGGACGAGCGCGAGGCCCCGCGCGCCGGCGGGAAGGCCCGGCCCGGCGGCCGACCAGTCGGCGAACCTGACGCTGCCCGTCCACGCGGCGAGCAGCAGCATGCCCGCGAGCAGGCAGGCGAGCCCCGCGTGGGTCATGACCGCGTACACCCAGGCGGCGCGCGCCGACGCCCCCGCCTGCCGGTCGTGGAGCACGAGGAAGTAGGACGCGAGAGACATGAGCTCCCAGGCGATCACGAACGTCATCACGTTTGCCGCCAGGGGCACGACGCACATGGCGACGACGAAGCCGAGATACGCGAGGACGCCGCGCCGCTCGCCGCCCACGTATCCGATCGCGTAGATGGACGCGGGGATCACCGCAGCGCCGACGAGGGCGAGGAAGAAGCCGGCGAGCGGGTCCAGCGCGAGCTCGAGGCCGCCGAGGGGCACGAGCCACGGCACCGCCAGCGTCCACGCGCGGCCGACGGCGCCGAGAAGACCGAGCACGGTCGCCGCGACGCCGACGGTCACCGCGGCGAGGAACCCGAGGGTCGCCATCAGTAGAGGCGGCCGATCACGTCGAGGATCCCGGCGAGGATCGCCACGGGCGACGGCGGACATCCGGGGACGACGGCGTCCACGGGCACGACGTCGCCCACACCGCCCACGATCGCGTAGGACCCGCGGAAGATCCCGCCGTCGCGGGCGCAGTCGCCGACGGCGATGACGAGCTTCGGATGGGGTGTCGCCTCCCACGTGCGCAGGAGCGCCTCGGCCATGTTCCGCGTCACGGGGCCCGTCACGAGCAGGCAGTCGGCGTGACGCGGCGAGGCGACGATGTGGAGCCCGAAGCGCTCGAGGTCGTAGTGCGGCCCGGTGAGCGCGGCGATCTCGAGCTCGCAGGCGTTGCACGAGCCGGCGTCCACGTGGCGGATCGCGAGCGAGCGGCCGAAGACACGGCGCAGCTCGTCACCGAGCCGGACGCCGAGGCGCTCGACGTCGGCGTCGCGGGGCGCGGGCTCGGTGACGATCCCGGTGCGGAGGGCAACGTGGAGCTGGCGGAGCACGGCTCAGCGGCGCCGGGGCCGGCGCGCCTCCTCGCGGAGCGCGCGCAGCATGTCCTGGGTGCCCACCAGATGGTTGTCGAAGATCCGCCGCGCGAGGTCGAGGAGGTCGCCGACCAGCGGATCGCGCAGGGCGTAGCGCACCGTCGTGCCTTCCTTGCGCGCGCCGACGACGTTCGTGCGCCGCAGGACGGCGAGCTGCGAGGACACCGCGGGCTGGTCGAGGTCGAGCGCGGCCTGGAGCTCGTGCACGTTCCGCCCGCGCGCGCGCAGGAGCTCGAGGATGCGCACGCGGAGCGGGTGGGCGAGGGCCTTGAAGAAGTCCGCCTTGAAGGATTGCAGCTCGGTGGACGCGCCGTGGCCCACGAGAGTCCTTATATCCTGATATCCTTATATAGTCAATTCTCGCCGAGCAGCCCGAGGTACACGGACGTCGTGAGCGCCATCGAGGCGTCGAGCGAATAGCGCTCCGCGGCCAGCCGCTGGCCGGCGCGGCCGAGCGCCTGCGCCCGCGCGGGGTCGCTCACGAGCTCCAGCATCGCCGCGGCCAGCGCGCGGGCGTCGCCCGGCGGCACGAGGCGCCCCGTCTCGCCGTCGCGGACGAGCTCCGGGCTGCCGCCGACCGTGGAGGCGACGACCGGTGTGCCGACGGCGAAGGCCTGCGGGATCACCTGCGAGGTCGCCTCCGAGCGGATCGAGGGGAGCACGAGGACGTCGAGCGCAGCCATGACCTCGGGGATGTCGCGGCGGAACCCTGTCAGCGTCACCGCGGCGTCGAGCCCCATGGCGCCGACGCGCCGGCGCACCTCGGCGCGGCCCACGCCGTCGCCGACGACCAGGAAGCGCGCGTCCGGGCGCCGCTGGAGCACCTCGCGCGCGGCCTCGAGGAAGACGTTGTGGCCCTTGGAGCCGCGGATGTTGGCGACGAGGCCGACCAGCGGCTGATCGGCCGCGAGGCCGAGCTCGTCGCGCACGGTCTTGCCGGAGACGCCGGGGTGGAAGCGCCGCGTGTCCACGCCGGGCGGGATCGAGACGACGCGCCCGGCCGGCACGCCCGCGCCGACGACGATGCCACGCACGGCCTCGCCACTCGTGACCACACGGTCGGCGAGCCGATAGACGAGCGCCCGGCGGGACCGGATCCGGATCGAGACGTGGCGGCTACGCACCACGGGACGTCGGAGCGACCGGGCGGCCAGGGCGCCGAGCCAGCTGTCCACGGAGCTGTGGGTGTGGATCAGGCTCACGGCGCGCGCCTTCATGAGCCGGCGGAGGACGAAGAGCGCCCAGAGATCGTGGGCGCCGCGCATCCGGACCGCGACCGCCGGGATCCCGGCGGCCTCGGCCTCGGCGTGGAGCGGGCTCGCGGGCTGGCAGGCGACCAGCGCGTCCCAGCCGTGGTCGAGGAGCCAGCGCGTCTCGGCCAGGATCCTGAGCTCCTGGCCGCCGAACCCGCGCGACGCCTCCGTGTGCAGGATCGTCGGCATGGCGACAGACTACCGCTGTCGACACGCTCGAGAGAAAAAGCGGATGTCTGGGGGGTGCGCTACCAGCGGCCGCCGCGGGAGCCGCCGCGACCACCGCCGCCGCCGCCGCCGCCGAAGCCGCCCCGGCCACCGCCGCCGCCCCGGCTCCCGCCGCCGCCGCTGCCGGGCGCCTTGGCCTTCTCGACCTGAATGGTCCGGCCGTCGAGGCTGGTGCCGTTCAGCTTGCTGATGGCCTGCTCGGCCTCTTCAGGCGTCGCCATTTCGACGAACCCGAAGCCGCGCGAGCGGCCAGTGTCCCGGTCTGTCACGACGCTCGCGGATTCGACCGCGCCACACGCCGCGAACGCCTCGCGCAGACGCTCGTTGGAGGTGGAGAAGGAGAGGCCGCCGACGAACAGTTTGACCGCCATTCCAAGAGCTCCTTGTGCCTGTGCCTTCCGACTCCTGTGCACGACCCTGAACTCGGAAGGAGATCGGGGACGCGGCCTGACGGGGAGGAAGGTTCCCGGCGAACCGACGACCGCACCAGACATGGTGGAGTATACACTGTTCCCAGGACGGCGGGTCGAATCTTCCCCCGAGGTGCGAGTGGCCGCTCTCTTCATCGAGCATCTGCGATATGCAGGTCTATACCTGATGCTCTTCGGGGCCGGCCTCGGGCTGCCGGTGCCCGAGGAGGTGCCGGTCGTGCTCGCCGGCCTCCTGTCGCGCGCACAGATCTTCAGGTGGTGGCTCGCGCTCCCGGTGTGCGTGGTCGGGGTGCTCTCCGGCGACGTCGTTCTCTACTGGCTCGGCCACCACTGGGGTGAGCGGGTGCTCGACTGGCGGCCCGTCCGCTGCGTGCTCCCGCGCGAGCGCGAGGCGTGGCTCCTCGCGGCGTATCGTCAGCACGGCGTGAAGATCATCTTCGGCGCCCGCCACGTGATGGGGTTCCGGGCGGCCGCGTTCCTCACGGCCGGCATCGCCCACATCCCCTTCTGGAAGTTCCTCGGCGTGGACGCGGCCGCGGCCTGTCTCGGCCTGCCCGTGAGCTTCGGCCTCGCCTACGTGTTCGCCGACCGCGTGCAGAGCGTGCTGGCCGACGTGCATCGCGTGGAGCGCTGGCTGGCGCTCACCGCCGTCGCCGCCGTCGCCGCGTGGCTGGCGGTGTGGGCGTACCGCAGGGGACGGCGCGCGTAGTGCTATAGTCGGCGTGGAGACTGTCGTGACGTCAGGCGAACGGAAGCCCTGGCACGCGATCTTTCGGCTGCTCGAGCGCGACGAGCGGGTCTTCGCGGTCCTCCTCGCCGTCGTGATGGTCGGCGGTCTCTCCACCCTCGGTCTCGTCCCGCTGCGCCCTCGCCACCGGATCGACCTCTACTGGCTCGTCTTCTGGTTCGCGGCCTACAAGGTGGGCATCTTCGCCCTCGTCACGGTCAACCCGCGCGCCACGCGGGCGATCTTCGTGGGGGCGCTCGCGATCGACCTGCTCATCGTCTTCGCGCTCCTCTCGCTCACGGGCGGCGCCGACAGCCTCTTCTACCTCCTGTTCTTCCCGCTGGTCGCGATCAACGCCTACTACTTCGGCCCGTGGGTGGGACTGGGCGCGGCCGTCGTCGCGGGCGGGCTCTACGCGCTCGCGGCGTGGCTCGTCCCGCCGTGGGCCGGCTGGACGCCCCCCCTCCTCCTCGCGGCGTTCTTCGGCCTGCCGGCGATGACGCTCGGCCTCGTCGCCGAGCGCGAGCGCCGCGCCCGCAACGAGGTGGAGCGGCTGAACGTCGAACTCACGGGCACGCTCTCCCGGCTCCAGACCGCGCAGCAGGAGCTGCTGGTCGCCGAGCGCATGGCGACGGTCGGGCGCCTGTCGCTCAAGGTCGCCCACGAGGTGCGCAACCCGATCAGCGCGATCGAGCTGAACGCCGAGCTGCTCGACGACATCGTGCGCGACCGCGCCGGGAAGGACATGGACGAGGCGGCGGGGCTCGTCACCGCGATCCGCGACCAGGTCAACGCCCTCGACGCGCTCACCGAGGAGTACCTGGCGTTCGCGCGGTTCCCGAAGCCCAACTTCGAGGAGGAGTCGGTGAACCATCTCCTGCAGGAGCTGGCCGACTTCATCCGCCCCGTCGCGACGCGGCAGGGGCTCAGCGTGCAGGTCGAGATCGATCCGAGCGTGCCCATGCTGGAGGTCGACCGAGGCCTCCTGCGCCAGGCGATCCTGAACCTCGTGAAGAACGGCCTCGAGGCGCTCTCGAGCGGCGGCGCGCTGACGATCACGAGCCACTTCGACGCAGAGGCGATCGAGATCTCGGTGTCGGACACGGGCGGCGGCATCCCCGAGGCCGTCGCGCCGCGCCTCTTCGAGCAGTTCTTCACCACCAAGCCCCAGGGCACCGGCCTCGGCCTCTCGATCGCGCGCCAGATCGTCGAGGAGCACGACGGGGAGATCCGCTGGCTGAACCGACCCGGGCGCGGCGCGACCTTCACGATCCGGCTGCCGATCAAACGCGCGTCCGCCCCGCACCCGGCGCATGTCTGAGCCCGCGACGCTCCTGGTGGCCGACGATGACCCGGGGCTCCGCGAGAGCCTCGAGCGCACGCTGACGCGCGAGGGGTACCGGGTCATCCTCGCCTCGGACGGCAACGCGGCGCTCGAGCGGCTGCAGGCGGGCGGCATCGACCTCGTCCTCACGGATCTCAAGATGCCCGGGCTCACCGGCATCGAGGTCCTGCGCGCCGCGAAGGCGATCGCCCCCGACGTGGACGTGATCCTCCTGACCGCGTTCGGCACGGTCGAGGAGGCCGTGAAGGCGATGAAGGAGGGCGCCTACGACTTCCTCACCAAGCCCTTCCAGCGCGCGCAGGTGCTCCGCCTCATCCGCCAGGCGCTCGAGCGCCGCGAGCTGATCCAGCAGAACCGTGCCCTCCGGCAGCGCCTCGACGACCTCCTCCGGCAGGGCGTGGTCATCGGGTCGAGCCCGGCCTTCCGCCGCATGATGACCCTCGTCGAGCAGGTCGCCGACAGCTCGGCGACCGTGCTCGTCCAGGGCGAGAGCGGCACGGGCAAGGAGCTGGTTGCGAGCGCGATCCACCAGCGCTCCGCGCGGCGGAAGGGGCCGTTCGTCGCGGTGAACTGCGCGGCGCTGCCGGAGACGCTGCTCGAGTCCGAGCTCTTCGGCTACGAGAAGGGTGCGTTCACCGGCGCGGCGGCGCGGAAGGAGGGGCGCTTCGAGCTCGCCGACGGCGGCACGCTCTTCCTGGACGAGGTCGCCGACCTCTCGCCGGTCACCCAGCCGAAGATCCTGCGCGTGCTGCAGGAGGGCGAGTTCGAGCGGCTCGGCGCCACCAAGTCGATCCGCGTGGACGTCCGCATCGTCGCCGCGACGAACCAGGACCTCGGCCACATGGTGAAGGAGAAGCGCTTCCGCGAGGACCTCTACTACCGGCTCAACGTCATCACGCTCAACGTGCCGCCCCTGCGCGAGCGCCGCGAGGACGTCCGCGTCCTCGCCCAGCATTTCCTGCGCATCTACGCCGCGAAGAACAACCGGACGCTCGAGGGCTTCACCGACGAGGCCATGCGCCGGCTCGAGGCCTACGCCTGGCCGGGCAACGTGCGCGAGCTCGAGAACGTCGTCGAGCGCGGCGTCGTGCTGGCGCGCGGCGCGTTGATGGACACGGACGAGCTGCCCGAGGAGATCGCGGGCGCCACGCCCCTGCCGGAGGGTGTGCTGACCGTCCGCATCGGCACCCCGCTCGCGGAGGTCGGGGCGCGCCTGCTCGACGCGACGCTCCGCGCGACCAAGGGCAACAAGACGCTCACTGCGAAGCTCCTCGGCATCGACCCGCGCACCGTCTCGCGCAAGCTCGAGCGCCAGGACGGGGACGAGGGGAGCGCCCCCGCCTCGTGAAGGCGCTGCTCCTCACGCGCGAGTACCCGCCGCACGTCTACGGCGGCGCCGGCGTGGTCGTGGACCAGCTCTCGCGCGCCCTCGCGCAGCGGATGGCCGTCGAGGTGCGCTGCTTCGGCGACCGCCAGCCGGGCGGGGTGCCCGAGGGCGTCACGGTGCGGGGCTACACGCCCTGGGACCGGCTCCGGGCCGGGCCGGACGGGCCGCGCTTCGCGCCCGCGCTCGAGACGCTCTCGATCGGGCTCGCGATGGCACGCGACCCGGTCGACGCCGACGTCGCCCACGCCCATACCTGGTACGCGGACATGGCGGGCCTCTGGATCCGCACGCTCCACCGCATCCCGCTCGTCGTCACGCTCCACAGCATGGAGCCGCTCCGGCCGTGGAAGGCCGACCAGCTCGGCAGCGGTTATCTGCTCTCGAGCTGGATCGAGAAGACCGTGGTGGAGGCGGCGGACCGTGTCATCGCGGTCTCGGGCCGGATGCGCGACGACATCCTCGCGCACTTCGGCGCCGACCCCGCGCGGGTCGTCGTCATCCACAACGGGATCGACCCCGAGCGCTTCCGGCGCACCGAGCAGCGCGACGCGCTCGATCGGCTCGGGGTCAGACCGCCCTACGTCCTGTTCGTCGGCCGCATCACCGACCAGAAGGGGATCTTCCACCTGCTCGACGCGGTGCCCCGGCTCCCCGCGGGCGTCCAGGTGGTGCTCTGCGCCTCGGCGCCCGACACGCCGGAGATCGAGGAGCGTCTGCGCCGCGCGGTGCCCCGGTACCCGAACGTCCTCTGGATCAACGAGATGGCGCCGGTCGACGTCGTCGTCCAGCTCTACAGCCACGCCGCCGTGTTCGTGTGCCCCTCGGTGTACGAGCCCTTCGGCCTGATCAACCTGGAGGCGATGGCCTGCGAGACGCCCGTCGTCGCCTCCGCCGTCGGCGGGATCCTCGAGGTCGTCGAGGACGGCAAGACCGGTCTCCTGGTCCCGCCCGGGCACCCGGAGGAGCTGGCCGCGGCGCTCGGCCGCGTGCTGGACAATCCGGCGCTCGGGCGGAGCCTGGGCCAGGCCGGGCGCCGCCGCGTCGAGGCGCAGTTCAGCTGGGCGAGCGTGGCCGAGCGCACGGAACACGTCTACGCCGACGCGATCGCGGAGTTCAAGCGCTCGTCCGGCGAGCGGTAACACGCGTGCCCGCGCGCGCGCTCGCCGGCGTCCGGGGCTTCGTCTTCGACCTCGACGGCTGCGTCTGGAACGGCAGCGCGCTGAACCCCGCGGCGGGGGAGACGCTCGCGGCGCTCCACCGCGCCGGCCGCGGGCTCGCGTTCCTGACCAACAACTCGCGCGAGACGGGTGAGGACATCCGCCGCCGCCTCCACGCCGTCGGCGTTACGGTCGCCGAGCACGCGCTCACGCCCCTCGAGATCATCGGCGAGGTGATCGCGCGCCGGTTCGGTCCTTCGCGCGTGCTCGTGATCGGCGCCGAGGAGCTCGCGCGAGTGATCGCGCGCGCCGGCCACGCGGTCGTCCCCGTGAAGGACTACCGGCGGGCGACGGTGGTCGCGCTCGGCAACGACTTCGACCTCACGTACGAGCGGCTCACCGCGGCGGCGCGTGCCTGCGCCGCCGGCGCGCCGCTGATCACGCCCAACGTGGACCCGCGGCTGCCGCTCGAGGGTGGCGACTTCCTGCCGGGGTGCGGGGCGCTCGTCGAGGCCGTGGCCGTCGCGGCGGGCGTCCGGCCCATCGTCGTCGGCAAGCCCGAGGCGCCGCTGTTCCGCATCGCGCTGGAGCGGCTCGGGCTCGCCCCGGCAGAGGCGGCGATGGTGGGCGACAGCCTGCCGTCGGACATCGCCGGCGCGCGCGCCGTTGGCATGCGGACGGTGCTCTACGCGCCCGCCGGCGCGCCCGCCGATGCGGCAGATCTCGTGGTCGGCTCCTTCGCCGAGCTCGCGGCCGCGGCGGGCGTCGGCTCCACGGCCGCGTGATACTCTAAAGCGCCATGTTCGACGTCGGCCTCCAGGAGATGCTCCTGATCGGCGTCATCGCCCTGCTCGTCTTCGGCCCGTCGAAGCTCCCCGAGCTCGGACGCATG
>QHSZ01000101.1 GCA_003220595.1 Candidatus Rokuibacteriota bacterium
TGGACTATCTGGTGCCGACGGCCTCGGAGGTGCCGGCGATCGAGGTGCACCATCTCGAGCGTCCGTCGCCGACCACGCTCGGGGGCTTCAAGGGCGTGGGCGAGGGGGGCACGATCGGCGCGCCGGCCGCCGTCGCGAACGCGATCGCCGACGCGCTCGCGCCGCTCGGCGTCGAGATCACGGAGCTGCCGCTGACGCCCGAGCGGCTCTTTCGGCTCATTCATCGCCGCTCGTCGCCTGCCTCGCGTCCGACCGTGCCGGGTGGATCACCGGCCAGACGATCACCGTGAGCGGCGGCTACTCCACGGTCTCGCGACGACGCCCTGACGCACGGCCCCGGCGCCTCACCCCGTCACCATTCGATCAACGCCCGGCGGCGGCCACCAGAGCTCGCGCCGCGGCGACGAGCGCGGCGTTGTCGGGCGCCCGATGTCCGTCCGGCAACACGAGCACGTCTTCGAACCCCACCCGCGTGTCGTAGCCCTTCGTCGCTGCCTCGCGGACGAAGTGCCAGGCGGTGGCATCCAGCCCATGAAGCAGACGGGGTTGCCACACGTGCGCCCTGTCGAGGCTTGCCTCCATGCCGGCCACCGTGCCCTGCGCGGCGTCGACCGCCTGCTCGAGAGGCTCCAGCAGGATCCGGAAGCAGCGGTCACGCACGGAACTTCTCACCAGCACCTCGACCGCGTGGACGTCGGCGAGCCCAGCCTCCACGCCGACGCCTCGCGCGAGCAGGCGCTCCGCGAGCTCGACCGCGCCCTTTTCGTCGAAGTTGACCGACACGAAGTCGGGCAAGGTCTCCCAGGCCTCCACCAGGGCCAGTCGGTCGCCCTCGCCTGGAACGATCCAGGCCGCCGTGCTGATGCCCACCGGCACGGCGGCGCAGGCGCGACGAACGGCCTGAAGCGTGTGCGCCACGTCTCGCGCTGCCAGGCTCTCCCGACCATCGGACCCGCACACGTGCACGTGAATGGCGCCGGCGCCCGCGGAGACCGCGGCTCGAGCCTCGGCCGCCTGAGCCTCGGCGCCGACCGGCACGGCCGGATGGTCGCGTGGCGTCCGGTTACCGTTCAGGGCGACCTTGATCAGCGGCCGCCCCGCAGGGTGAGCGCGGTCCAGAGCGCGCCGCCGGCATCGATGGCCGCGAACAGGATGAGGACCGGTGGCGCCATTCCGAGAGCGACGAACGCGACGAACGCCACCACGACGATCGAGCGGCCCCACACGGTCCACCGAAAGAAGGCCGTCACGCCCTCGCGTGAGGCCTGCACGAAGTAGAGTCCGAAGACGAACACGACGATGCCGAGGATGCGGATCCACACCTCTTGCGTGGACGGAACCCCGAAGAGCGAGAGCAGGACGTTCGGCGCGACGACCAGCATGGCGCCGACGACCACGAGGTAGACGCCGAAGGCCAGGATGCTGCGCGCTGCGCTGCTCATGCGTCCACCGAGGCCTCGACCTGCGCGAGCTGTTCGGCGATCGGCCGATCGCCCTCGAGCCGCAGCACGGCGCCGGGCAGGGTCGCCAGCCACGCCTCGTGAAGCGCTCGGCTCCGCATCTCGAGGCCGCCTCCATCGTAGCGCCCTGCCCAGTCGAGGAACTCGACGTGCGTCTGGTGGAGCTTGCCGCCGGGCGCGATGGCCTCGCGACCGTAACGCTGGACCTCACGGGCCCGCAGGCGCGCCAGACGGACGTCCGTCGGGACGACGAGGAAGACGACCAGCTCGAACTCGGGGATGAGCGGATCTCCCCAGCGACAGAGCGACCCCGAGACGATCCAGGACGCGGACCCGGCCAGCGCGGACCGGAGCTGCGCCAGCCGGGCGTCACGCGGCCGCGGACACTGGTAGGGGGGATCGGTCGGAAGCCAGTAGAAGTCGTCGGTGTCCAGATGGCGGTGCCCGTGCCGGGCGGCCAATGCCGCCGCGAGCGACGTCGTGCCGCCGCCCGAGGCGCCGAAGACGTGGATCCGATCAGGCATCCGCAATGTCGGCGGTCCTTCTCGGCTCAGGCGCCGAACGTCAGGCGGGGCCGAAGCCGATGGCGGTCTGGCTGTTGCGGACGATGGGACGGAAGCGGACGGGCAGGCCGACGGCCAGGCGCTCGAGCGGGATGTCCACGATCCGGCCGAGGATCGACACGCCCTCCGTGAGCTTGACGGCCGCGACCGCGTAGGGCGCGTCGGCCATGAAGGCGCGCGGCGCCACGCGGATCACCGTGTAGCTCGCGATCGTGCCCTCGCCGCCGAGCGGCACCGGCTCCCACGCGCGCTCGTAACAGGCCGGGCACAGCTCCTTCGGGGGGATCGCGAGCTCGCCGCACTTGCGGCAGCGCACGCCGGTCAGCTGGCCCGCGCGCGCGCGCTCGAAGAAGTGGCGCAGCGTGATGACCGGTTCAGCCACGGCCGAACAGGCTCACGAGCACGGTGGCGGTGTTGCCGCCGAGAGTGTGGGTGAGACCCGTCCGGGCGCCGCTCACCTGCCGGGACCCCGCGTCGCCGCGGAGCTGCGTGACGATCTCGGCGATCTGTGCGGCGCCCGTGGCGCCGATCGGGTGGCCCTTGGCCTTGAGGCCGCCCGAGGGGTTGACCGGGACGCGACCGCCGAGGCTCGTCATGCCCTTCTCGGCAGCGCGCGCGCCCGCCCCGGGCTCGAAGAAGCCGAGCCCCTCGGTCGCGACGATCTCGGCGATCGTGAAGCAGTCGTGCAGCTCGACCACGTCCACGTCGGTCGGCGCGAGCCCCGCCTGCTTGTAGGCGAGGGCAGCGGCGCGCTCGGTCGCGGGCACGCGGGAAAGGTCCCGCTTGTCGCCGAGGAGCATCCAGTCCGAGGCGGCGGCGGAGGCGAGCACCCAGACGGGCCGGCGGCTCTTGCGCGCGACCTCCTCGGAGGCGAGCACGACCGCCGCGCCGCCGTCCGTGAAGGGGCAGCAGTCGTAGAGCTTGAGCGGATCGGCGACATAGGCGCTCTTCAGCACCTGCTCGAGCGTGATCTCCTTCTGGAATTGCGCCTTCGGGTTCAGCGCCCCGTGCTTGTGGTTCTTCACGGCGACGGCCGCCATCTGCTCCTCGGTCGTCCCGTACTTCTGCATGTGGGCGCGCGCGATGAGCGCGAAGACGCCGGGGAAGGTGAGGCCGAGCGTCTGCTCCCAGACGGCGTCGGAGGCGTAGGCGAAGTACTCGGTCGAGTCGGGGGTGGGCACGTTGAGCACGCGCTCGGCGCCGCCGACCAGGACGACGTCGGAGACGCCGGCGCCGACCTCCATCACCGCGTGGCGGAACGCGGCGTGGGACGAGGCGCACGCCGCCTCGAAGCGCGTGGTCGGGATCGCGGGAATCCCCAGGATGGAGGCTGCCTGGGGTCCGGTGTGGAGCTGGTGCTCGGTCTCGCTGCCGACGACGTTGCCGTAGTAGAGGGCCTGGACCCGGTCCGCTGAGATCTCCGCGTCGGCCAGCGCGTCCGCGGCGGCTTCCGCGAAGAGCTCCGACGACGTGCGCTCGTGCTTGCCGAACTTCGTCACGCCGACGCCGATCACGGCGACCCGTCGCATAGGTCCTCCCGGGGCACATGCTAGCATCGAACCTCATGGCTCCGCGAGGGCTCGCCCTCCTTGGCTGCGGCTGGATCGCGCGCCGCCACGCCGCCGCCGCGCGCCGCCTCGGCGTGCCGCTGCTCGCGGCGAGCCGCGACGCGGCGCGGGCCGCGGCGTTCGCCCGCGAGTTCGGCGCCGCGGCGGCCTTCGGCTCGTACGAGGAGGCGACGCGCGACCCGCGCGCCGCCGGCGCGATCGTCTGCACGCCTCACGACCGGCACCTCGCCGACGCCCGGCTGGCGCTCGACGCGGGGCTCCACGTGCTCGTGGAGAAGCCGATCGCGCCGACGCTGGAGGAGGCCGACCATATGATCGCGGCGGCGCGGAGCGCCGGACGGATCCTGATGGTCGCCGAGAACTTCCACTTCATGCCCGCCTTCCGCTGGGTGCACGCCCTCGTCGCGCGGGGCGGGCTCGGTCGGCTCCGCGAGCTCCACCTGGTCGCGCGCGGCTTCCGCCAGCCGTCGGGCTGGCGGCTCGAGCCCGCCGCCGCGGGGGGCGGCGTGCTGATCGACGGCGGCATCCACTACGTCCACAATCTGCGCCGATGGGGGGGCGAGGTGCGCCGCGTCTTCGCCGCTCGGCCGCCGCAGACGGTGCGGATCGGGGGCGAGGACGCGGTGGACGTTCTCGCCGAGCTTCCGGACGGGGTCGTGGGGTTCCTCGCCAATTCGATTGGCGCCCGTGGCGTGTCTCGGGTGCAATGGTCTACAGTGACGGGCAGCGACGGCACGTGCTTCGTGGACAACCGAGGCCGCTGGGCGCTGGTCCGGGGCATCGCCGGGACCCGGGGCAGGCTCTTCCTGCGCGACACGAGGGGGCACGAGAGGATGCTGAGCGCGTTCGTCGACGCGATGGCCACGGGAGCGGCGCCCGACTGCGACGGGTCGTCGGGCCGGCGCGACCTCGCCGTCGTGCTGGCGGTCTATCGCTCGATCTGCGAGCGCCGAGCCGTGGACGTCGAGTGCTGAGCGAAGAGGCCCTGATCCTGATCGCCGCGGCAGGAGGGCTCGCCCTCCTGGTGCTCGGCATCATGGAGCTGCTGTGGCCAACGCGGCCGCGCCATCCCGTGCGCCGTGCCCAGCTCATCGCCCCCGCGACACCCCGGGTGACACCGCCGGCAGCAGCACCGCTGCCGGCACTCCGCCTGACGCCGCCGATGCCCACGCCCAAACCGCCGCCCGCACCCCTACCGTCGCCCGCGTTCCCGGCGCCGCCCGCTCGCGCAACGCCGCCCACGCCCGCAGCGGCGCCGACGCTTGCGTCGCCGCCCGCGCTCCCGTCTCCGCCCGTGCCCCCGGCCGCGCCGCCCCCGCCAGTGGCTCAGCCCGAGCCGCCCGCGGCGCCGAAGGCAGCCGCGCCCGTGAGGAAGCGGCGCAGCAAGATCTCGCCCCACGCGCGACCCCACGCCAGACGCGTGGCGACCGACCTGCCCGGCATCGCCGCCAGGACGGCTCCGGCGGCGCGACCCGAGCCGCCCGCCCGCGAAGCCCCGGCGAATCCGGAGCGCCCGCTGGCCGCCCCGCCCGCCGTCCCTGCGAGGACCGCGACGCCGGGTCCGACCGACGCCCGCCCGGGAGATGCGCGGGAGGGCGCCGCGGCGCCCGTGCGGCCCGCCGCGGCGACGCCCCCGGGGCGGCAGCTCGACCCGGAGGTCGTGGAGGCGTGCTTCGCGCTCTACCAGGAGCGGTCCTATGCCGAGGTCATCTCGATCGGCGAGGAGGCGCTCGGCCGCGTGCGCACGGACTCGCTCGCCGAGGACGACGCCCACGACATCGCGGCGCTCTGGTCGGTGGTGGCGCTCGCGAAGCAGGCCCGGGAGGACGACGAGGGAGCGCGGCTGGCCCTCGAGCAGGCGCTCGCGACCGCCCCCCCAGTCGAGCGGACGACGTACCGCCAGCACCTGGCCGCGCTCTCGCTCAACGCCGCCCAGACCCTCCTCGGGCGCGTCGAGAGCCAGCAGAGCGAGGATCGCGTGGGTGCGCTCCGGACGGCGCTGGCGTGGGTCGACCGGGGACTCGAGATGGTGCCCTCGGACGCGCGGCTCCACGAGGCGGGCGCGCGGACGCAGGAGGCGCTCTGGCCCGCGTACGAGCAGACGGTGAACCACCTGCTCCAGCGCCTGGAGTTCGAGACCGCCCGGCGGCTCCTGCGCGAGGCGCTCGACGACCCGAAGCTCCCGTCCGAGCGGGTGGCCGACTTCCAGAACCTCCTCTCCGGTACCTTCGGCGGCGAGATCGGCCAGCTCACCGCGCAGGCGATCCGGAGCATGCAGGAGGAGCGCGAGTCGGAGGCGCTCGCCGCGCTCCAGCGCGCCGAGGAGCTCCTGGCCACGACCGCCGACGAGGCGCTCCCGCTGAAGCGACGCGAGGAGGTGGACCAGCGTCTCTGGTGGGGGTACACGCGGCTCGGGGTGCGCCGGGTGGAGGCGGGCCAGTACGAAGAGGCGATCGACCCGCTCGTCCACGCGTTCCGCTTCGCCACCATCAGCCCCGACCGCCAGGCCGAGACCCGCGCGACGCTGGCGCGCGCCCTCGAGGGCGTCGCGGACGTGCGCGCGCTCGCCATCCGCCAGCTCAACGACGACGGCAACCGCGACGAGGCGGTGCTGAAGACCCAGGCGCTCCTTGAGCTCCTGCGGAGCTGCATGGAGCGCGGCCTCTCGGAGGACGAGCTGTCGGCCGCCTTCGCCACGACGGAGCGACTCGTCAGGGAGCTCGGCATGGGCGAGCGCGCGTGACTGGGGGCACACCGCTCACGCTCGGGGCGCTCCTCGACGCGGCCGCGGAGCGCTATCCGGAGAAGGCCGCCTTCGTCTTCCGTGGTGCGCGCGTGACGTACCGGGAGCTCCTCGGCCGCGTCGATCGCCTCGCGCGCGGGTTCCTGGCGCTGGGGCTCGGCCCCGGCGACCACGTCGTCGTCTGGATGCCGAACTGCGTGGAGTGGGCGGTCGCCAACCTCGCCCTCGCCAAGGTCGGCGCGGTGACCGTCACGTGCAACAGCCGCTACAAGGCCCTGGAGGTCGAGTACCTCCTCGAGCAGTCCGACGCGAAGGCGCTGATCATGGTCGACCGCTTCGAGGCCGCCGGGGTCGAGTATCTGCCGATCCTGCGCGAGGTGTGCCCCGACGTGATGTGGCGGGCGGACCGGCGCCTGCACGCCGCGAAGTTCCCCGAGCTGCGCCACGTGATCGTGCTCGGCGCGAGCCGCGATCCCGGGTGCCTCGACTGGGCGGATCTCGAGGCGCGGGGCGGGGCCGTGCCGGCGGGGGAGCTCGCGCGGATCCGCGTGGGACCGGACGATCCCGCCGAGATGCTCTACACGTCCGGCACGACCGGCTCGCCCAAGGGGTGCCTGCTCTCGCACGGCAACTTCTGGTACAAGTGCCGGGTCTATCTCGACGCCCACGCCTGGACGCCCGACGACCGCTGTCTCGTGCCCGTGCCCTACTTCCACATCTTCGGCGCGATGGGCGGAATCGCGGCGAACGTGCTGGCCGGCTCGACGCAGGTGCTGATGGACGTTTTCGAGCCGGAAGAGGCGATGCGCCTCGTCCAGGCCGAGCGCGCGACGATCTTCTCGGGCGTGCCCACCATGTTCATCGCGATCCTCGGCCACCCGAAGTTCGGCGCCTACGACCTGGGCTCGCTGCGCACCGGCACGATCGGCGCCGCGCCGGTTCCGATCGAGACGATGCGGAGGATCCTCGACGCGCGCCACGGCCTCGGCATGGATGCGACGGTCGTCTACGGCCTCACCGAGGCCACGGGCGGCACCCACTTCACGCTCCGCGGCGATCCGATCGAGAAGCGCGTGACCACGGTCGGCAAGCCGACGCCCGAGCTTGCGGACCGGATCGTGGACCCGGCGACGGGTCTCCCGGTGGGCCCCGGCGTCGAGGGCGAGGTGTGCGTGAAGGGGCCGACCCTGATGCTCGGCTACTACAAGCGTCCCGAGGCGACCGCCGAGAAGGTCCGCGACGGGTGGCTCCACACGGGTGACATGGGCGTGAAGGACGCCGACGGCTACCTGACGATCACCGGCCGGCTCACCGACATGATCATCGTCGGCGGGTTCAACACGTACCCCGCCGAGATCGAGAACTTCTACCTGCGCAACCCGAAGATCCTCGACGTCTCGGTCGTCGGCGTCCCGGACCCTCTGCTGGGCGAGGTCGTGATGGCCTTCGTCATCCCGAAGGCCGGCGAGTCGCTCACGCCCGAGGAGGTCATCGAGTTCGCGCGCGGCCGGATCGCCAACTTCAAGGTGCCGCGCCACGCGGAGATCGTGCGCGAGTTCCCCCTGACGGGCTCGGGCAAGGTCCAGAAGTTCAAGCAGAAGGCCGCGGCGATCGAGACGTACGGCTTCAAGGGTCCCGTGTAGCCCCCGAACGTCAGGGCTCGACGCTTTTTCGACGGATCTCCTCGAGCAGCGCGTTCGGCACGCGGAAGAAGGACTCGACGACGCTGGGGTCGAAGTGGGCGCCCGCGCAGCGCCGGATCTCGGCCTTGGCCACGTCGAAGGGCTTGGCCTTCGAGTAGGGGCGGTCGAAGGTCATCGCGTCGAAGGCGTCCACGACCATGAAGATGCGCGCGCCGAGCGGGATCTCCTCGCCCTTGAGGCCGCGCGGGTAGCCGGAGCCGTCCCACTTCTCGTGGTGCGCCCAGACGATCGGCACCGCACCGCGGAGGAAGGGGATCTTCTCGATGAGCGCCTTGCCGATCTCCGGATGGCGCCGCATGATCTTCCACTCCTCTGGCGTGAGCGGGCCGGGCTTCAACAGGATGCCGTCGGGGATGCCGATCTTGCCGATGTCATGGAGGAGGACCCCGTGGCCGAGGTCCGTGAGCTCGCTCGCGGGCACGCTGTGCTCGTGCGCGATGGCGAGCGCGTAGCCGTGGACGCGCCGCGAGTGGGCCTCGGTGCCGACGTCGCGCGTGTCGAGCGCCGAGCCGAGCGCCTCGAGCGTCGAGCGGTACGTGTCCTGGAGCCGCTGATAGGCTTCCGCGAGATCGCGCGTGGCGTCGACGACCCGGCGCTCCAGAAGCTCCTGGTACTCGCGGCGCTCGATGAGGAGCTGGCGCCGCTCGACGGCGCGCTCGGCCGCGATGAGCAGCTCGTCGACGTTCACGGGCTTCATGATGAAATCGTAGGCGCCGAGCTTGAGGCTGTCGATCGCCGTCTTCACGTCGGCCGCGCCGGTGAGCACGATGACCGCCACGTCGCCGTCGATCCGCCGGACGGACTGCAGCAGCTCGATGCCGGACATGCCGGGCATCTTGAGGTCGGTGACGATGAGCGGCGGGCGCCCGGTCTTGAACACCTCCACGCCCTCGCGGCCGTCGTTGGCGAGCAGGCAGTTGTAGCCGACGGAGAGGAAGATCTGGTGGAGGACCTCGCGGACCTGGCGATCGTCGTCGACGATCAGGATGTCCTTCTCGGCCACGCTAGCCTCCCACCTGCTGCCGAGGCCTCGCGGCGACGACCTGGTTCTTCCCGGCGCGCTTGGCCGCGTAGAGCGCCTCGTCGGCGGCGCGGAAGAGGTCGTCGGAGCTGGCGACCTCGTCGTCGGGCAGGCTCGCCACCCCGAACGACGCCGTGACCTGCTTGCCGTGCGAGAAGGGGAAGGTCGCGACGACCTGGCGGATCCGCTCGGCGTAGAGCTGCGCGCCGGCCTTCGGGGTCTCGACGAGCAGGATCGTGAATTCGTCGCCGCCGAAGCGGGCCACGACGTTGATGCCGCGCGAGTGCTTCATGAGGATCTGCCCGAGGTCGCGCAGCGTCTCGTCGCCGACCGCGTGGCCGAACTCGTCGTTGACGTTCTTGAAGCCGTCGATGTCGAGCAGGACGACCGACACCGGATGGTTGAAGCGTCTGAAGCGCGACATCTCCTCCTCGAGACGGAGCGAGAAGAAGCGCCGGTTGTAGAGCCCGGTCACCTCGTCGCGGAACGAGGTCTCCTTGAGCTTGGTGTTGGTGACCTCGAGCTCCTTGTAGGCGGCGTCGAGCCGGGTCGCGAAGGTGTTGATCTCGATCGCCTGCTGCTCGATGGTCGCGAGCATGCCCGTGAACGACTTCATGAGCGTGCCGACCTCGTCCGTCTTGTTGCCGAGCCCGACGAGCGTGGGCTGGGCGGCGAGGAGCAGCGCGACCCGGCTCACCGTGCGGCCCAGGTCCCAGATGAGCCAGGCGCCGCCGACCATCGCCAGCGCCGTGAAGAACACGAGCCCCTCCAGGGCGGCGACGCTCACGGTGCTCAGCGAGGCGACCTCGGGGATGATGTAGCGGTGGACCACGTAGGCCAGGACGAGCAGGGGCAAGCCCGACGAGAGGCAGAGGGCCAGGAGCAGCCTTTGCTTGAGCCGCCGGCCGAGCGAAGCGAAATCAGGGGGCACGTCGGGCATACTCCTTCATTATTCTTGTTGCCAGGACACGCTGTCAATGTAAGAATTCTAAAGGATTTTCCCGCGATGCCTGGGGCCGACCTGAAGCTCGACTGCGTTGGGCTCTTCTGCCCCATGCCCGTCCTGAAGACGCGCGAGGCCATGAGGCGGCTCGAGCCGGGACAAATCCTCGAGATGACGTCTGACGACCCCGCCTCCGAGGCGGACGTGCGGAGCTGGACCACCCGCACCGGCAACGAGCTCATGGAGATCGACAGGAATGGCGCGACCTTCCGGTTCCTCATCCGCAAGGCCCGGTAGCGCTGGCGCCGCCGCAGCCGTTCCCCGCGTCTACCTCGATTATGCCGGACTGTCACCTGTCGACCCCCGGGTCGTTGCGGTCATGCGCCCCTTCCTCGAAGGCGGCGTTGGCAACCCGGCGGCACTCCACTCGCTCGGTCTGGAGGCGCGCGCCTCGCTCGACGGCGCGCGCGCGAAGGTCGCCCGGCTGGTCGGCGCGACGCCGGCTGGCGTGATCTTCACCGCGAGCGCGACCGAGGCGAACAACCTCGCGATCCGCGGCGTGGCCGAGCGCGCCAGGGGCCGCCATCTCGTGACATCCGCGGTCGAGCACATCTCGGTCCTCAACGCGTGCCGGGACCTCGAGAAGCGCGGCTGGAACGTCACGTACGTCGGTGTGGATGCCGACGGCTGCGTGGACCCGCAGGCGGTGGCGCGGGCGCTGCGCGACGACACCGCCCTCGTCTCGGTCATGGCCGCGAACGGCGAGATCGGGACGCTCGAGCCCGTGCGCGCGGTGGGAGGGCTCGCGCGGGAGCGAGGGGTGCCCTTCCACGTGGACGCTGTCGGCGCCGCCGGACGCGCCCCACTCGCGGTGGACGAGGCGCACATCGACCTCCTCACCCTCTCCTCCAACGACATCTATGGTCCGCCAGGCGCCGGCGCCCTCTGGACGCGGGCGTCGGTGAAGCTGGCGCCCGTCATCGTCGGCGGCGGCCAGGAGGGCGGGTACCGGTCCGGAACGGAGAACCTCCCCGCCATCGTGGGCATGGGTGTCGCCGCCGATCTCGTGCGCATCGAGGGGCCGGCAGAGGCGACGCGGCTCCGCGCGCTGCGCGACCGGCTGCTTGCGGGCCTGCTCGACCGACTGACGGAGGCGCGCCTGACGGGGGCCAGGGGCGACGGGCGGCTCCCGCACCACGCGTCCCTCGTCGTCCCGGGCGTGAAGGCTGACGGCATCCTCATGGAGCTGGACCTCCGCGGCATCGCGGCCTCCTCCGGCTCCGCCTGCAACGCGACGACCGGCGAGCCCTCGCACGTGCTGCGCGCGATCGGCTGTGGGCGCGACTCGCTCGAGGGCTCGCTCTGCTTCACGCTCGGGCGCTGGACGACGGCGAGTGAGATCGACGTCGTCCTCGACGCGCTTCCGGGCGTCGTCACCCGGCTCCGCGAGCTCGCCCCGCGCTGAGTGCGCCTCTTCCTCTTCGACATCGACGGCACGCTCATCTCGGCCCGCGGGCTCGGCCGCGCCGCGCTGAAGACGGCGCTCGAGCGCGTGTTCGGCACCGCCGGGGCGATCGACGAATACGACCTCCGCGGTAAGACCGATCCCCGCATCCTCAACGACGTCCTCGGCGCGGCCGGCGTCTCGCGCGCGACGATCGAGACGCGCGTCGCCGAGTGCTTCCAGGTCTACGTGCGGGAGCTCGAGGCGCGCCTGGGCGACGGAAGCGGGGTGCGGGTGATGCCGGGGATCGCCGAGCTCGTCACGGCGCTCTCCGCGCGGCGCGACGCCGTCGTCGGCCTCCTCACGGGCAACATCGAGCCCGGCGCGCGCCTGAAGCTCCGGCCCACGGGCCTCCTGCCGCGCTTCCGCGTCGGCGCCTTCGGCTCGGACGACATGGACCGCCGACGCCTGCCGCTGATCGCGCGCGAGCGCGCGCGGCGGCTCACCGGCCACGACTTCGACTTCGAGCGCGTGACGATCATCGGCGACACGCCCCACGACGTGGACTGCGCGCGCGCCTGCGGGGCCGTGGCCGTCGCGGTGGCGACCGGGCAGTATCCCGCGGCCGAGCTCGCCGCCTGCGCGCCCGACCTCCTGTTCCCGAGCTTCGCCGACGTCGATCGCGCCCTCGCCGCCCTCACGAACGGCGAGGCGCCGTGACTTTCCACCTGGTCGTCCTCTGGCTCCACGTGCTCGGCGCGATCGTCTGGGTCGGGGGGCTCATGTACCAGGCGCACGTCCTCCTGCCGGCGGCCCGCCGGGGGTCGGCCGGGCTCTTCGCCGACGCCGCGCGGCGGGGCCGGCCGATCGCGTGGACGGCGATCGCGCTCGTGGTGCTGACGGGCTTCTACAACGTCACGCGGCTCGGTCCGGTCGAGCGCGTCATGGAGAGCGGGACGGGGCTCGTGCTGGCGGCGAAGTTCATCCTCGTGCTCGCCGCGGTGGCGCTCGCGGGCCAGCGCGACTTCGCCCAGCTCCCGCGCCTGGCCCGGGCGCTCGCGGCGCGGGAGGACCCCGCGCGGGCGCTCGGCGCCATCGCGTGGCTCGATCGCGCGGTGCTCCTGCTCGCGGTCGTGATCGTCTACCTGGGGCTCGCCATCTCGCGCGCCGGGTGAGCCCGACGTCGCCCCTCAGAGGCCGGTGATCTTGAACCCGGAGTTCTTCAGCTTGTAGCGGCGGTTGATGGTCGCCAGGACGGCGGTGATCCCCTCGAGCGGTCCCGCGTTCGTGAGCGGGCCCACGTCGATGGCGCGGAGGCCGAGCGAGCGGCCGAGCTCGGCGACCGCCTCCTTGGCGGAGGCGTCGGCGCCGCAGAGCAGCAGGTCGCACTCGATCGCGTGGTCCGTCTCGACAAGCTCGTGGGCGGCGATGTGGTGGAACGCCGCCACCAGCCTCGCCTCCGGCAGGAGCGCCTGCGCCTCTTCCGCGGCCGAGCCCGCGGGCGGAGGCGTGAAGAGCCGCGGGCCCCCGAACGTGAGCGGCACCACCGTGCTCACGACGACCTTGCCGCGGCAACCGTCCCGGACCTCGGGCAGCGTGGCCGCGAGCCCCGCCGCCGGCAGCGCGATGACGACGACCTCGCCGAGGCGCGCGGCCTCCACGTTGGATTCCCCCATGATCGGCATCCTTTGCGTGAGCTCGCGCAGCTCGGCCGCCTTTGTCTTCGCGCGCCCGGCGTCGCGGGAGCCGATGACGATCGCGTGGCCGGCGAGCGCCCAGCGCGCGCCGAGCCCCGCGCCCTCCTTGCCGGTGCCGCCGAGGATCGCGATATTCACCGAAACAGGTCCCGGGCCGGGTCGCGCAGGAGGGGCTTCGAGCCTTCCTCCGACGGGGTCAGCCCGAGGCCGCGGACGATCGCGGCCGGGATGCGGTCGAGCTTCCCCATGACCGGCTCGGCCGCCGCGGCGAGCTCGTCGGCCAGCGCCAGGATCGTCGCCTGCAGCGGCCGGCCCGCCGGGTCGCGCTCGCCGAGATAGCTCCGCAGCGGCGCGAAGCCGGCGAGGCCGATCGCGACGTTGGTGAGCCCCTCACGCCACGGACGGCCGAAGGTGTCCGCGACGATCACGAGGACGTCGACGCCCGGGCGCGCGCGGAGCGTCTCCCTCAGCGCGCGCGCCGAGCGGTCGGGGTCCTCGGGCAGGAGCGCGACGCAGTCGACGTCCACGTTCGACTGATCCACCCCCGCGTTCGCGCAGACCCAGCCGTGGTGCGTCTCGGTGATGAGCACGCCCCGGTCCATCCGCACCACGCGCCGCGACTCGCGCAGGATCACCTCGACGAGCCGCGCGTCCCGCGCGAGGCCCGCGGCCATGGACTGGGCGATGGGCGAGGGCGTCACGTCGGTGAGACGGACGATCCGGCCCTCGGCCTTCGAGATGATCTTCTGGCCGACGACGAGGAGGTCGCCCGTGGCGAGCGGCGTTCCCTGGCGCGCCGCGGCCTCCGCGATGAGGCGGGCGACGTCGTCGCCCCCGCGGACCTCGGGGATGCCGGCCACGCCGATCACCTCGTAGCGGGGCCCTGCGATCACGGCGAGGCCCAGCCGCGGACGAGGCGCGCGCTCTCCGTGGCGGGCGCCTCGGCGACCAGCGCCGCGAGGTCCTCCGGTGCGTCCACGTCGAGGCCGAGGCCGCGGAGCCGCAGGATGCGGGGTTCGAGGCCGCCGGCGCGCGCGCCGACGAGGTGGTTCTCGAACGAGGGCTCGCCGAACTTGAGTGGCATCGCGCCGGGAGGCGCGAGCGCGACGCCGTTGGTCCCGTGGCCCGAGCGTGAGGGGACGAACGCGGGCGCGCCCGGCCGGGCGGCGCCCGCCAGCTCGCGGATCTCTGCGGCCGTCGCACCGGGGACATCGCCCGGGAGGGTGAGGAACAGGGCGGCGTTGCGGCGCCCCGCCTCGCGCTGGGCGAACGCGACGGCCGCGGTGTGGCTTCCGTTCTCCTCCTCCGTCGGCGGCGCGAGCGGCTCGGCGCCGAAGCGCCCGGCGATCGCGAACACCTCGCGGTCGCGCGTCACGACCCAGACGGCGCCGAGCCCGGCGCCGGCGAGGGCAGAGAGCACGTCGCGTAGCATCGCGCCCGCCAGTGCCTGGCGCGCGGCCGGGCCGAGGGCGGGCACGAGGCGTTGCTTGGCGTTCGCGAGGTCCTTCACCGGGACCGCGCAGACGATCATGACGTCAGCACGACGCGCGCCAGCGCGATCTCGCGGGCGCGGTCGATCATGAGCGTGTCGGCCGGCACGGCGGCCAGGCCGAGCCCGTCGAGCTCGGCGACGTACGCCGCGTCGCGGTGGTCGAGGACGAGCGCGTCGAGCCACGGCGCGTACGCGGTCGCGACGCCGACGGGCGAGACCGCGAGCCCGCGGGCGCGCATCAGCTCGCTGGCCGGCCCGCTCACGGCCGCGCCGCCCACGATCGGGCTCACGCCGACGACGCGGGCGCGCGTGGCGGCCAGGCCGTCGGCCACGCCGGGCACCGCGAGCACGGGGCCGACGGAGGTCACGGGGTTGGACGGGCAAACCACGACCACGTCGGCCTCGCGGACGGCCTCCAGGACGCCCGGCGCGGGACGCGCGCGGGCGGCCCCGGCGTACTCGACCTCGAGCACCTGGACCTGCGCCTTCTCGCGCACGAAGTACTCCTGGAACGAGAGCCAGCCGTCGGGCGTCCGGACGCGCGTGCGGACCGGATCGTTGCTCATCGGGAGGATGCGCGTGGCGACGCCCAGGCGGCGCGCGAGCTCCGCGGTGACCGCCGTGAGCGTCGCGCCCGCGCGCAGGGCGCGCGTGCGGAAGACGTGCGTGGCGAGGTCGCGGTCGCCGAGGTTGAACCACGTCTCGGCGCCGAGGTCGCCCATGGCCTCGAGGCAGCGGAAGGTCTCGCCCGCGAGGCCCCAGCCCCGCTCGACATCGAGCCGGCCGGCGAGCGCGTAGGTGACCGTGTCGAGGTCGGGCGAGACGTGGAGTCCCCAGACCTCGGTGTCGTCGCCGGTGTTGCCGACGATGGTCAGGTCGCGCGCGTCCATGACGGCCGTCAGGCCTCGGAGGAGCTTGGCGGCGCCGGTGCCACCGGCGATCGCGGCGACGTGCATGGCTAGACGCCCGCGGGTTCTTCGCGGAGCGTCCAGAGCGCGGTACCGCCGCGCCACGCGTAGAGGCCGGCGCCCGGGCGCCCGGCGAGGCCCGCGGGCAGCGTGCTCTCTGGCACCGGGATGAAGCCGAAGCGGACCCAGACCCGGTCGAGTCCCTGCGGACGCGCATAGACGGTCCGGACGCCGGCGGCGGTGGCGTGGTCCAGAACCGCGGCGACGAGCTGCGCCGCGATCTCAAGCGGGTCGTCACCGCCGACGACGACGGGTCCGTCCAGCATCGCGGCGCCGCCGCTCCGCTCGAGGGCGACGGCGCCGATCAGCCGCTCGGTGCCGTCGGCCGCCCCCCACGCGAACGCGACCTCACGGTCGGGCCAGGGGAGCGCGGCGTAGTCGAAGAGCGGTCGAGCCTCGGCGGCGTCGGACAGCGGGCGATAGCCGATGCCCTGCCAGACCCGCGGGACGGTCGCCGCGGCGAGCGAGGGGACGGGAGCGGGTCCGGCCCCCGGGCGTGAGGAATCCGCGTCGCGGGAATTCGCCCGTGTTCTACTTCTTGCCAAGCACCGCGTCCTTCAGGCTCTTGGCGAGCCGGAACTTGCAGACGCGCTTCGCCGGGATCTTGAGGGGTTCGCCCGTCTGTGGGTTCCGTCCGATGCGCGCCTTGCGGTTCGCGAGCACGAGCTTTCCGAAGCCCGGCAGGACGAACTGCCCGCTCTTCTTGGCCTCCCTGCACGCGAGCTGCAGCGTCTCGTCGAGGACGCCCTCGATCTGCTTCTTCGAGAGCTGGGTCTTCTCCGCAAGGTGCGCAAGGGTCGCGGTCTTCGTCATCGTCTTCGCCACGGGCGACCTCCTCTGGAACGTGTGTGATTGGACGCGGACTGAATTAATACCACAGGGCCTTGCGCTCGGCTACCCGCGCGTGAAGCGGAACGCGCCCGAGGAGATCAGCTTTCGGTATGAGCCGAAGCGCGCCTCTGGGTCTTCGATCCGGTCGAGCGGTGAATCGGGTGCCTCGCCGTGGCCGTAGGTCCGGAGGATCCCGTAGAGGGTGTCGCGCTGCGCTGGCACGCGCCCGGCGTCACGGATCAAGCGGCAGAGCTCGCCCGGCCCGACGAGCTGACCGTAGGTAGCGCCGGCCGATGTCGAGATGGACTCGTTGATCAGCGTCCCGCCCATGTCGTTGGCGCCCGCGTCGAGGAGGAGCTGCGCGAGCTTCGGCCCCTCCTTCACCCAGGAGCACTGGATGTTGCGGAAGCTCGGGCCGAGCATGAGGCGTGCGAGCGCGTGCATCCTGACGACCTCGATCCCCGTCGCGCCCGGACGCACGCCCTGGACGAGTCCCTTGGCGTACATCGGCGCCTCCGAGTGGATCAGCGAGAGCGGCACGAACTCCGTGAACCCGCCCGTGTCGTGCTGGATCGAGCGCAGCAGGTCCATGTGGCGGATCCAGTGGGCGGGCGTCTCGACGTGACCGTACATGATGGTCGAGGTCGTGCGGATGCCGAGCGCGTGCGCGGTCGTGATCACCTCGAGCCACTGGTCGACGGTGATCCGGCCGCGCGAGATCGTATCTCGGATCTCCTGGTCGAGGATTTCCGCCGAGGTCCCCGGCAACGTGCCCAGGCCCGCGTCCCTCAGCTCCCTCAAGTAGTCCTTGATTGGCATCCCGGATCGGACCGAGCCGTACAGGACCTCCTCCGGGGAGAAGGCGTGGATGTGGAGGCCGGGCAGCGCCGCCTTGAGCGCCCGCGCGAGCTCGATGTAGTAGCGGCCGTCGAGCTTCGGCGGGAGCCCCGCCTGGATGCACACCTCCGTCGCGCCGAGCTCTGACGCCTCGCGCGCGCGCCGCACGACCTCGGCGACCGGCAGGAGGTACCCCTCCTCTTCCCGATGGTCGCGGCTGAAGGCGCAGAAGCCACAGTGCTTGATGCAGACGTTGGTGAAGTTGATGTTGCGGTTGACGACGAACGTCACCACGTCGCCGACCTGCCGGCGCCGCAGCTCGTCGGCGGCCAACGCGAGGGCGTGGAGGTCGCGCCCCGCGGCCTGCGCGAGCGTCAGGCCCTCGGCGGCGGAGACCTCGTGGCCGTCGAGGGCGCGCGCGAGGGCGCGGCGGACGTCCTGCGACGCCCAGTCGAGGGCGGGGGAGAGCCTACCAGCGTCGCCAGTGCTCATACGTGTCCTTCACCAGCCCGCGGTCGTCCACGAGCGCGGCGAGCCGCGGACGCAGGGCCTCGTCGACGAACTCCGGACGCCTCACGTACTCGGGATAGATCGCGAGACGCTCGCGGAGGACGAACCCCGCGTCCTCGGTCGCCCGCCGGAGCTCCGGGATGAGCGGCCACGGCTTCTCGGGGTTGATGTGGTCGAGGGTGAGCGGTGAGATGCCGCCCCAGTCGTTGAGGCCCGCCGCGAGGAGGCGCCCCCCGTCGCGCGGCGAGAGGTTCGGCGGCGCCTGGATGTTCACCTCGGGGCCGAGCAGGAGCCGGGCGACCGCGAGCGTGCGCAGCGTGTCGTGGAGCGAGGGCTCGGGGTGCTCGCGCATCGGGATCCGCGGCTTCGCGCGGAAGGGCTGGACGATGACCTCCTGGATGTGGCCGTGCGTCTCGTGCAGGTCGCGGATCGCCGCGAGCGCGTCGACGCGCTCGCGCGGCGTCTCGCCGATCCCGATGAGAACGCCGGTGGTGAACGGGATCGCGAGCTTGCCCGCGAGCGCGATCGTCTTGAGGCGCCGCGCCGGCACCTTGTCCGGCGCCCGGTCGTGGGCCATTCCGCGCGCGAGCAGGCGATCGGCGACCGTCTCGAGCATGAGCCCCATGCTGACGTTGACCTCGCGGAGGGCGGACAGGTCGCGCTCGCTCATCACGCCGGGATTCGCGTGTGGGAGCAGCGGTGTCTCGGCGAGCACGCGCGCGCAGACGGCGCGGAGATACCCGAGCGTCGTGCGGTGGCCGTAGCGCCGGAGGAACTGGCGGTGCTCCGGGAAGACGGCCTCCGGCTTGTCGCCGAGGGAAAAGAGCGCCTCCTTCGCGCCGAGCCGGCCGCCGGCTTGCGCGAGCGCGACGACCTCATCGGGTGTCAGGGTCCGCGCGCCGGGCTCGCCTGGATCCCGGCGGAACGTGCAGTAGCCGCAGTAGTCGCGGCACAGCGTGGTGAGCGGCACGAAGACCTTCGCCGAGAACGTCACCGTGTGTCCTCGGCCCCGGTCGCGCACCTCCGCGGCGCGCGCGAGGAGCTCGTCGAGCGCCGCGGCCGGCGTCTCGATGAGCCGGCACGCCTCGGCGTGGGAGATCACGCGCGCGTCCTCCGGCTCCGCCCACTCGCGCGCACGATTGTCGACCTTGTCACCGCTCGCCTCGTCGGAGGCACCGCCTCGGCGCGCACGACCTTCGGCCGTACCTCGTCGGCGAAGCGCTCGATGTTGGCCAGCACCTGGCCCGACTCCTGGTGGGTCGGGTCGAAGACGAAGTGGGAGACCCCGAGCGCCGCGTAGGTCCGGATGTCGGCCGCGACCTCCTCCGCCGTGCCCTGGAAGAGCGGCCGATCACCCGCCGCCGCCTTCTGCCGCTTCGAGCGCACTTCCATCGGACAGCGGAAGGTGAGCGTGACCGCCTTCGGGTCGCGTCCCGCGCGCTGGGCCCACGCGTGAACCTGCTTCGCCTTCGCCGCGTACTCGTCGGGATAGAGGAGGGCGGGCGGCCGCAGCCCGATCGGGTGCCAGCCGTCGCCGAGCGTGCCGGCGCGCTTGAGCGCGGCGTCCGTGTGACCGCCGATCCAGATCGGGATACCGGCCTTCTGCGCGGGCTTCGGCAGCGCGTGGACGGCGGAGAGCCGGTAGTACGTGCCCTCGAAGCGGACGGGGTCGCTGGTCCACGTGAGGCGCATGAGACGAAGGTACTCGTCAGTCACGGCGCCGCGCGCCTCGAACGGCGGCGCGGCAAGCGCCTCGAACTCCTCGCGGAGCCAGCCCACGCCCGCGCCGAGAATCATGCGCCCCTGCGAGAGGCGGTCGAGTGTCGCGAGCATCTTCGCGGTGACCAGCGGGTTCCGGTAGGGCACGACGAGGACGCTGGTGCCGAGGCGGATACGCGTGGTCGCGCGCGCGAGCCAGCCCAGCAGCGCGAACGGTTCGAGGTAGTCCTGCGCGGCGCCACCCGCGAGCTGCCCGGTCGGCGCGTAGGGGTAGACCGAGCGCGCCATGGACGCGGGCAGGACGACGTGATCGGTGACGAAGACCGAGTCGTAGCGGAGCGCGTCGGCCTTCGTGGCCATGCGCAGCACGGTGTCCGGCGTGGCGAGCGGGCCGCGGCCGGGAAGCGAGAAGCCGAACTCCACCGATGTCCTCCGAGAAAAGGGAGCGTCTCGAACGCGCCGGCGCCTATGGTATCACTAAGCCCTATGCAATTCTTCCCGCGCGCATGGGCGATGTGGTCAGTGCCCGCGCTGCTCTTCCTCATCGCGTTCTTTCATCGCGCCGCGCCCGGCATCATCGCGAGGGATCTGATGCAGGAGTTCCAGATGACGAGCGTGCTCGTCGGGCTGCTCGCGGCGACCTACTTCTACGCGTACGCCGCGCTGATGATCCCCTCGGGGCTGCTCATCGACGCGTTCGGTGTCCGTCGCGTCGTCGCGGCCGGAGGCGCCGTCATGGGGCTCGGGGCGCTGGTGATGGGCGTGGCGCAGGCACCGCGCACGCTCTTCGCCGGACGGTTCGCGGTCGGTCTCGGAGCTGCGGTGACGTTCGTCGGCGCGCTGAAGATCGCGGCGACCTGGTTCCCGCAGGCGCGGTTCGGGTTCCTCTCGGCGGTCACCGCGACGGTCGGGCTCGTCGGCGCGCTGATCGCCACGGCGCCGCTCGCCGTGCTCGTCGGCGTCGCCGGCTGGCGCGGCGCGCTCGCCGTGGTCGGCGTGGTCACGCTGGCGGCCGCCGCCCTCTGCCTCGCCGTCGTCCGTGACCGCCCCGACACGCGGGCGCCGGACACACCGCCCCCGCCCAGCCTCGCCGCGGTCCTCGCGGGCGGCGTCACGGTGCTGAAGAACCGCCACACGTGGCCGCCGTTTTTCGCGTTCTTCTGCCTCTACTCGGCCTTCGCCAACCTGTCGCTCTGGGTCGTGCCGTGCCTCCGCGACGTGTATGGCCTGTCCGCCGAGCGCGCGGCCCTATTCGCGACGGCGCCGACGCTCCCGCTGCTCGTCGGCGCGCCGCTGACCGGCTTCCTGTCGGACCGGGTGCTGAACCGCCGGAAGGCGCCGTTCGTCACGCTCGCCTCGGCGAGCTTCGGGCTCTGGGCCGTCTTCGTCGCGACACTCGGCCGTCTGCCCCTGCCCGGTCTCTACGCGCTCTTCCTGGCCATGGGCACGGTCGGCGGCGCGTTCGTCCTCACCTGGCCGATCGGCCGCGAGGTCAACCCGCCGCACCTCGCCGGCGTCGCGGTCGCCGTCGTCAACCTCGGCGGGTTCCTCGGGGCCGCGCTCACCCAGGCGCCGATCGGCGCCTTGCTCGATGCCCGCTGGACCGGGACCCTGGTAGAAGGCTCGCGCGTGTACTCTGTGGACGCGTACACGGCCGCCTTTGGGGCGTGCGCGGCGCTCGCGCTCGCCGCCGCGCTCGTGAGCCTGGCGCTCCGCGAGACGTGCGGCCGCAACGTCTATCACGAGCTGGCGCGGACGGCGGTGCGAGCCGAGGCGCCGTCGCGGCGGCGAGGTGAGCGGTGAGATGGCTCGGGAGGGTAGTGCGAGCCGAGGCGCCGTCGCGGCGGCGAGGTGAGCGGTGAGATGGCTCGGGAGGTGACCGGATGATCACGGGAGAGGAATTCGTGACGTCGCTGAACACGGCGTGGAGCCGCGGGACGATGCTGGCGGCGCACGGCACCCTCGCCGATGAGGCGGCCACCGCCGCGGCGATAGCCGTGCGAGCCGAGACGGTGCCTCCGGAGAGGCGAGCGGTGACAAGCCCGATGTGGGCGACGAACCAGTCGGCCGAGCTCCGGCCCGAGGCGTTCCCGCTCCCCCTCCAGCTCTCGGTCAACCTGACCAGAAATACCGACCGCGAGAGCTTGACAGCCGAGGCCCCGATCGTTCATCGTGGACACAACACGCTGGTCATCGAGGTGAGAATCGTCGACGATCGGCAACGGCTCATCGTCAAACTCGTCGCCACTCAGTTGGCCCCGGTCGCCCCGACGGTGACCGCGCCCGCTGCTCGCCCCGGGCGGTAGCGAAAGAAGGAGCACATGCGGCTCGCCTCGAAGATCTTCCTGACCTCCACGCTCGTCATCGCCGTGCTCGCAGGCGTGGGCGCGCTCAGCCTGCGCGCGGTGGACCGGCTCGTCACGGTGAACCGTGAGATCACGACGGTCACGGTGCCCGCGCTCCGCCTGGCCGCGAGCGTCCGCGAGGCGATCGCCGCGCTCACGCGCCTCGAGGCCCGTACGCTCGTGCTCAGCGACGGGCGCTACGAGAAGGCGTGGAACGAGCGCGCGGTGCTCGTGGCGCGCGACCTGGAGCGGCTCGGCTACTACGCGACCAGTGGGGCGGAGGCGGCCCGCCTCCGCGAGGCGCGGATCGCCTTCGACGCGTACCGGCGTGTGTTCGAGGAGGAGCAGCGGCTCGTGATGCAGGACGAGCGCGAGCGCGCGATGCAGCTCGCGGACACGGATTCGCTGACCTACTCGGGCTGGGTCGAGGCGCGCCTCGACGAGCTGATGGACGCGATCCACGCGCGCGGGCTCGCCGCGCAGGCCGAGGCCGCCCGGCTCGAGGCGCGCACGTGGACGGCCGTGCTGATCGCCCTCGGCGCCGCCGTGGGCCTGGCGCTCCTGGCGAGCGGGCTCGTGGCCTACCGGATGACGCACTCCCTCGAGACGCTCTCGGCGGCGACGGCCGACGTCGCCGCGGGCTCCTTCCGCGAGCCGCTGCCGATCGAGAGCGCCGACGAGATCGGCCAGCTCGCGCGCTCGTTCAACTCGATGGCGGCCCAGCTCCGGCAGATGGAGGAGACGAAGGACGAGTTCTTCGCGAAGTTCTCGCACGAGCTGCGCTCGCCGCTCACCTCGATCCGCGGCGCGACGGACCTCCTGCGCGACGGCGTCCCCGGCCCGCTCACCGAAAAGCAGACACGCCTCGTCGAGATCATCGGCGGGAGCTCCGATCGGCTGCTCCAGCTCGTCAATCAGATCCTCGAGATCTCGCGGCTCCGCGCGGGCCTCGTCCCGCTCGACCGGGCCTGGGTCGAGCTCGACCGGCTCGTCGCGCACGCGGTCGAGGAGCTCCACCCGCGCGCCGAGGCGGCGGGCGTCCGCCTCGAGCGCGACCTCATCGGCACGGACTTTCGCTGCCACGGGGACGAGGGACGGCTCCTCCAGGTCGTCGTCAACCTCGCCGGCAATGCGATCCGATTCACGCCGAAGGGCGGGCGCGTCGTCGTGCGGCTCGTGGACGCCGACCCGGAGCTCGAGCTCCAGGTGGAGGACACGGGCGTCGGGATCCCGGCGGGCGAGATCCCCCACATCTTCGAGTCGTACCGCCAGGCGCATCGCGACCACGGCGGTACGGGGCTGGGGCTCGCGATCGTCAAGGAGGTCGCCCTCGCCCACGGCGGGCGCGTGACGGTCGAGTCGCAGGAAGGCAAGGGGAGCCGGTTCAGCGTGCTCCTGCCTCGCGTATGAATCGCCTCACCGCGCTCGCGCTCGTGCTGGTGTTCGCCGGGGGCTGCACGTCGGCGCAGGGCTGGCCGTTCGTGGGCCCGTCGGCGCCGCCGGCGCTGCTCGCGAGGGCGGACCGGCTCGTCGAGCAGGGGAGCTACGAGGCCGCGGTCGCCGCCTACGACGAGTTCCTCGCGAGGCACGTCGACGACGGGGCGGTCCCGCGCGCTCGGATGAGCCGCGGGGCGGCGGCCGCGGTCGTCGCGGCGCGCGCGGAGCTGGCGAAGCTCAAGCAGGAAAGCGCGAAGCTCAACCAGGAGATCGCGAGGCTCAACGAGGAGCTGGTCAAGCGCGAAGCCGACCTCACCAAAGTGCGAGAAGATCTGGAACGCCTCAAGCAGATCGATCTGCTCCTCGAGAAACGCGGCAAGAAATGAAGCGGCGCCTGCTTCTGGTGGACGACGACCGCGGCATCCTCGACATCCTCGAGATGCGGCTCCTCGCGATGAACTTCGACGTCACCGCGCTCGACGAGGGGGGCAAGGCGCTGGAGGCCGCCCAGAGCCAGCGCTTCGACGTGGCGCTCCTCGACCTCCGGATGGAGCCGATGGACGGCGTCCGGCTCATGGAGGCGCTCCACGCGCGCCAGCCGCGGCTGCCGGTGCTCATCATGACGGCGCACGGCACGATCGAGAACGCCGTCGAGGCCGTCCAGCGCGGCGCCTTCGACTACCTCACCAAGCCGTTCGCGCGCGAAGAACTCCGCACGAAGGTCGACCGCGCGCTGGCGACGCGCCGGTGGGCGCGCGACCGCGAGCGGCTCCTCACGGTGGGCCAGACGCTCGCGTCCTCGGGCGTGATGGAGCGCGTGCTCGACGCGGTTGCGCAGGCGACGGTCGAGGCCACGGAGGCCGAGCGTTGCGTCGTGTTCCAGCTCGAGCATGGACGCCTCGTGCCGATGGCGAGCGCCGGCTCGGCGCCGGCGTCGTGGAGCAGCCTCGAGGCGGCGGCGAGCCTCGCGATGGAGAAGGGCGTGCCGATCAGCCAGCCGCCGGCCGGCGGCGACCCCGAGGCGGGTACGATCGTCGCCGCGCCGCTCGTGGTGCGACGCGGGCCGGCGGGAGCCCTCGTGATCGAGACGCCCGCGCGCGTCGAGCCGAACGAGGACGACCTCGAGCTGCTCGCGCTCTTCTCGTCCCAGGCCGCGATCGCGGTCCGGAACACACACGAGCTCGAGCGGCTCCGGAGCGGCTCGCTGGCCGCCCTCGGCCGGATGGCCACCCAGGTCGCGCACGAGGTCAAGAACCCGCTCGCGGGGCTCCGCCTCTACGCGCGCCATCTCGAGCAGCGGCTCGGCCGGGCGGGAGACGCCGAGGGGGTCGAGCTCGCCGGGAAGATCGCGACCACCGTGGACCATCTGGCCTCCGTCGTCGCCGAGATCACGGCCTTCGGCCGACCGCCCGAACTGCACCGCGCGCCGACGCAGGTCCACGCCCTGCTAGACGAGTCGCTCGCCCTCGCCGCCGCGCGCTTCGAGGGCTCGGCGGTCGAGGTCGTCCGCGTGTACGATCCGGTGGTCCGCGAGGCCCCGCTCGACGCGCGTGAGCTGCGCAAGGCGTTCCTCAACCTGATCCTCAACGCCTTCGAGGCGCTCACCTCGGGGGGGAGCCTCACGGTCACGACGTCCTACGCGCCCGAGACCGCGACGCTCGCCGTGATGATCGAGGATACGGGCTCGGGGATGACGGAGGAGGTTCTGGCGCGCGCGTTCGACCCCTTCTTCACGACGAAGGCC
>QHSZ01000305.1 GCA_003220595.1 Candidatus Rokuibacteriota bacterium
CGAGCAGGCCCGCGAAGCCCACCACGATGTTGAGGCCGAGCGCGAGCAGCACGTAGGTGAACGCGTTGGCGGCGGCGTCCACGTTGCCGGCGTTCGACGTCACGAACGGAAACAGGAGCCCGGTGCCCAGGAGGATCGGGGCGAGGATCTGCCGGCGCCGCGACACCGGCAGCGTGCGCCAGCGCTCGAGTCCTAGTCGCCCTCCGAGCCATCCGGCGAGCGCGGCCATGGCTCAGGCCTTCTGTGGAACGTGGGCGCCAAGCAGCCCGTTGGGCCGGAACACCATGACGACGATCAGGAGCGAGAAGATGATCACGTCGGTCCACTTCACGCCCACGAGCTGGCCGCCGAGGGACTGCGTGAGCCCGATGAAGAGGCCGCCGAGGACGGCGCCCGGAATGGACCCGATCCCGCCCAGCACCGCCGACGTGAAGGCGCGCAGCCCGGTGGTGTAGCCGATGTAGTAGCCGGTGAAGCCGTAGTAGAGGCCAAAGAAGAGGCTGCCCGCCCCGGCCAGCGCCGAGCCCAGGAAGAAGGTGAGCACCACCACGCGGTCGACGTCGATGCCCATCATCCGGGCCGCGTCGGCATCCTGGGCGGTGGCGCGCATGGCCTTGCCGAGCGTGGTGCGCTTGACCAGGTGGCTCAGCGCGAGCATCAGAACGAGCCCGACGACGAAGAGGACGACTTGCTTGAAGGTGACCTCGGCGGCACCCACCGCCCAGCGCCAGTTGGGCAGGAGCTGCGGGAACCGCTGGGCCTGCGGGCCCCAGATCAGCAGCATGGTGTTGATCAGAATGAACGCGACGCCGATCGTCGTGATCATCGGCGCCGTGCCCGCGACGTGCCGTAACGAGCGCAGACAGATCCGCTCGATGAGCACGCCGAGGACGCCGGTCGTCGCCATGGTCGCCACGAAGAGCACCACGAGCGTGCCGACCAGCGCGAATCCGGTCAGGGACTTCGAGACCGCGGTGACGCCCATCAGGTTCAACACCACGAGCCCCACGAAGGTCCCCGTCATGAAGACGCTGAAGTGGGAGAAGTTGATCAGCTCGATGATGCCGTACACCATGGTGAAGCCGAGGGCGAGCAGGGCGTACATCATGCCAAGCGCGAGCCCGTTGACGATCTGCTGGAGGAGAACATCCACCGTGCTCATGACCGCGTCTTCATCTGAGCCGTTCTCCGGGCCGGCACGCGAGGCGCCGGCCCGGGAAGCCGGATCTCCGCCTACTTTTCCGGCGCCACGCCGACGTACTTGATCTCGCCGTCCCGCCACTGATAGATCGAGACCGTCCGGGTCAGGATGTCGCCGTTGGCGTCGAAGGCAATCGGGCCCTGGATCGAGGCCAGCTTCGTCGCCTGGATCGCGTCCCGGAGGGTCGTGCGCGTGATTGCCTTGTTGGCCTTGGCCGTCCGCTCCACCGCGTCAGCGATGACCAGCACCGCGTCGTAGGAGGTGATGGCGTAGTTGGTGGGGTCGCGCTTCATCTCCTTCTTGAACTTGGTCACCCACGCTTCCAGCTTCCCGGAGGTGACCAGCTCCGGGGAGGCCTGGGAGCAGAACCAGCCGTCGACGGCCTCCTTGCCCGACTGCTTCGGCCACGAGAGGTCGTACACGCCGTCCGAGCCCGCCTTGATCACGCGGGGCATCACCTCAAAGCTCTGGGGGGCGAGCTTGGCCGCCGCCTGCATGACGCCGCCGTAGTACAGCGCGTCCGGGTTGAGCCCTTTGATCTTGGTGAGGATGGTCTTGTAGTCGGCTTCCTTCGGGTCGAGCCGGTCACGCCCGAGGATCTTCACGCCCAACTCGCCAGCCCGCTTCTGGAAGCTGTCCGCGATGCCGACGCCGAAGGCGCCGCCGTCGTCCAGCACGAAGACGCTCTTGATCTTCTGCGCGTGGAAGAGATAGTTGGCCATGTTCGGGCCCTGGTAGGCGTCGGTGGTCACGGTTCGGAAATAAACCGCCTTGCCCTTGGACCGATACTGCGACTGGAACTTGGGATCGGTGATGTCGGGATTGGTCGAGCTGGGCGTGATCGTGGCCATGTCGGCCTCGGACAGGATCGGCGAGATCGCCTTGCCCTCGCCGCTCATGACGGGACCGACCGCGGCCATGACGAGGCTGTCCGCGATGAACTTCTTGTAGTTCGTGGCCGCCTGGGCTGGATCGTATTGACCCGCCGTCGGGGTGGCGCTGTCGAAAACAACCGCCTCGAGCTTGTAGCCGGCCACGCCCCCCTTGGCATTGATCTCCGCGATGGCCATCTGCGCGCCCTTGAGAATGGCGTCGGCGCCGTCGGCGTCGGCGCCGGTCACCGGCAGCGAGAGGCCGATCTTCACGACCTTACCCTGCGCCCTCAATCCTCCGGGGAGGCCCGTGAGCATCACCACGAGAGCAAGGAGGGCGGTTCCGGCCACGAGAATGCGGCGATTCATGGTGTCTCCTCCTGATCGAACGTGTAGGGCTTCAGGCTGGCGCGGAGTCTAGCACGCGGCGGCCGTCGCCGGCCTGACCGCGTAACCGCCGCATCCGCGGCTCTGTCGTGAACAGATCTCCGCGGCCGGAGTCAACGGCGTGCGTTACATGCGCGTTTGACATGACCTGGGATGCCGTGGGACCCTCGCGGCCACGCGGGCACACCGACCCTCACGTCGGACGTGATCACGACGAGTCGTGCGTCGAGCCCGCGAAAGGAGTGCCAGCCGATGGCTGAACGGACGATCTACCTGAACGGCGACTACGTGCCCGAGTCCCACGCGAAGGTGTCCGTGCTCGACCGAGGGTTCCGGTGGGGCGATGCCGTGTACGACGCGGTCCGCACCTTCGACGGGCGGCCGTTCAAGCTCCACGAGCACGTCGAACGGTTCTTCCGTTCGCTGAAGTACGCGCGTATCGACCCCGGCCTCGACAAGAAGCAGGTGACCGACGTCACGCTCGAGGTCGTCCGCCGCAACGAGGAGATGCGGAAGACGGACGGCGACTACCTGATCACCATGCAGGCCAGTCGTGGGCCCGTCACGAACGTGTACTCGCCGGTCGCCCCGCGCCCGACCGTGACCGTGTACGGCCTGCCGCTACAGTTCTCCGTGCACGCGAAGTACTATCGCGCGGGCGCGCACGTGGTTGTGCCGTCGATCCGTCGCACGCCGCCCGAGTGCGTGTCGCCCCGGGCGAAGGTCTCGAACAAGATGAATCATTTCCAGGCGGAGCTCGAGGTGAG
>QHSZ01000302.1 GCA_003220595.1 Candidatus Rokuibacteriota bacterium
CGACAAGATCTGGCTCGGACAGTGGGACCACGGCTCCGGGTGCTGTCCCAACCGGCGCGGCATTCAGTGGACCTACGCGCTCCACGCCTGGTTCGACAAGCTCCTGGCGCAGCGCCGGGTGAACACCGGGCCCCCCGTGGAAGTCTTTCTCACCGACGCGCCCTCGCTGCCGGCGGCCATCGTGAGCCGGACCGAGATCTACACGACGACGAGCTGGCCGGGCTCGCCGCGGCTCGTTCGCTTCTTTCCGTCCGCGGACGGAAGCCTGAATCAGCTGACCCCCCTCGCGCCGGGCTCGGTGTCGTTCGCCGGTGATGCTCGGGGATTCGTCCGCCCGCAGTCGACCGGCGGAGCCACCTTCACCACGGCTCCGGTCGAGCAAGACGTGCTCATCGTCGGGCTGCCGACGCTCACACTCGTCGCCTCGGTGACGGCGCCGCGGGTCCACCTGATCACGAACCTGTACGACCAGGAGCCGGGAGGCACCTGGCGGCGGATCAGCCAGTTCGCCATCAACCCGGAGCTTCGCAACGGCATCGACACCGTCGAGCCGGTCCTGCCCGGCGTGGCGTACACGCTCGCCCCGCCCGCGTTCGCCATGGCGCACCACCTGCGCGCTGGGCACCGGCTCGTGCTGCGCGTGACGACGAGCGATCCCGACAAGGTTCCCACCTTCGCGGAGGACCCACGGGTGACCGTGTTCACCGGGCCCGGCGGCACCGCCGTGGACGTCCCGGTGATCGATGGCGCCACCTTCTACCCCGATACGGTTCGCCTGGCGCTCACGGACCCGAGGAGACCGAAGGTCGGAACCTCGCAGCCCACCCTGCGCACCTCCGTGACGCCTCTGGCCCCGGGGGCCGGGACGCGGAACGAGCTCACCACGGCGCTCTACGAGTTCGACGTGCAGTCGGGCTTCGACAACTCCCGGCTCCTGGCGGGAGCCGTGCCCGCGTTCGAGGCGGACATCGACCTGTTCCTCTACCAGCAGCAGGCGGACGGGAGCTGGGTGCAGGTCCAGGCGGGCGAGACCAGCCGGCTCACCGACGAGCTGCTCGGGTTCGAGAGGCCTGCGCCGGGCCGGTATCGGCTGGAGGTGCACAACTGGGCGGGCGCCCCGGCGACGCGGGTGGACGTGACCATCATCTTCGTCAACAGCGCAGGTGAGCCCGGCGAGGGCGCCTGAGTGCAATGTCGCGAGTTGCCCTGCGCGGGCTGATCGCGTGTGCACTCGTCCCGCTGGTCCTCGGGCTCCCGGGCCACGCGCGGGCCGATTGCCCCGCCATCGAGCGCGCCTTGGCCGGCGCCGCGACCGACGTCCAATGCGTGGCGAGCCCCGACCTCACCACGCGCAACCCGGACACCACGCCGCCCGACAACTCGCGGCCGGGGCTACCGGCCAACGCCTTCACGCCCCGCACCGACGCTCAGGCCGTCTCCCCCGATCCGCCATTCCGCACGCCGATCGACCCGGGTCGCACGTTCCCGGGGCTCCAGATCACGGGCGCCATGACCGACGACGTCAACGCCCGCTGGGTCCTCCGCCTGCCGAATGACTGGAACGGCCGCCTGGTCGTCGGCATACCGGGCGGTTTCCGCAGCGAATTCATGGGCGACTTCATCTTCAGCGACCTCGTCGTCCAGCTCGGCTACGCCTATGCGTCCACCAACAAGGGCATGCTCAACTTCTTCTTCACGGCGCCGGCGGCCGACACGGCCGCGTGCCGCCTCTCGCCGCGGATCGCGCCCACGGGCGCGCTCTTCACGCACTTCTACGTCGACGACCCCGCCGACACCATCAACGAGTGGTTCGTGCGGACGCTCCAGGCGACCGACGTCGCCGAGATGAGCATCGAGGCGCACTACGACCGCCAACCCGAGCGTGTATACCTCTTCGGCATCTCGAATGGCGGGCACGTCGTACGCCGGATGCTGTCGGAGTTTCCGAGGCGGTTCGACGGCGGCGTGGACTGGGAGGGCGTCTACTGGTCGCCGGCCGGGCCGAACATCCTCGTCGACCTGCCGCTGGCGCTCCGCAACTGGGAGCCCTACGTCGCCTCGGGGTTCAGCCGACGGAGCCCCGCGTTCCAGGCGATGCTCGACGCGGGCTACCCGCCCGACATCTTCGCCAGCCCGCCGACGCCGGGGAACACGTTCAGCCCAGTCGTCGGCTCTCACTGGGAGACCCACGCCAATAACTACTGGGACGTCACCACGTGCGTCTTCATCCGCGAGCTGGACCCCCTCTACGTCATGAACCAGCTCGATCCGCGCGGCGGGAGCGACACGCAGGACTACGACTACCTGGCCCGCCGCAAGCCGTTCCATCTCTCGCCGCGGATCGGCCGGATCTCGACGGACGGCGATATCTTCCGTCCGCTGCTCACGCTGCAGGGCACGATGGACGCGCTCCTGCCGATCAAGCGTCACGGACGGCCGTTCCGCGACGCCGTGGTGGCCGCCGGGCGGGCAGGGCTCCACCGCTACTACGAGATCCAGAACGGCAACCACATCGAGCGGTACCGCCAGAGCTGCTGTAACTTCACGCAGCTCGAGTTCATTCAGGCTCACGCCCACCGCGCGTTCCAATTGCTCGTCGACTGGGTCGAGCGCGGCATGGCGCCTCCGCGGAGCCAGTGCGTCCCGCGCGGGGGCACGATCGTGGCAGATCCTGGCTCGGCCGGCCGGCCGGAACAGTGTGCGGAGTTGCTCGTCGACTGAGACGCGAACCGCGCATCGCGCCTTGACGCCCACCGTCTTTCCTGCTACCCGTTGGGCCCTTCGACCGCGCGCTCGGGGAACTCCGCGGGTCGACAACGCCGACACGCTCGAAGGAGGACGCCATGGCGGTCCAGATGCCTTCGCCGGAGCAAATGCGCGAGGTCGCCGGCCGATGCGGCCTGTCACTGAGCAGCGCCGATGCTGAATCCTTCCGGCAGCTCTTCACCGGGTACGTGGCCGCCTACAACGCGGTCGACGCGATGCCGGACGAGGTCCCCGCCGTCAAATACCCGCGCACGCCCGGCCACCGGCCTGGTCCGGAGGAGAACCGGCACAACGCGTGGTACCGCAAGACGTCGGTCAAGGGCGCGCCGGGCGGCAAGCTCAAGGGCAAGCGCGTGGCGCTCAAGGACAACATCATGCTCGCCGGCGTGCCGATGATGAACGGCGCCTCGACGCTCGAGGGCTTCATGCCCGACTTCGACGCGACCGTCGCGAGCCGCATCCTCGACGCGGGCGGCGAGATCGTCGGCAAGACGCACTGCGAGTACTTCTGCCTCTCGGGCGGGAGCCACACGAACGCGACCGGGCCCGTCCACAACCCGCACCGCATGGGCTATTCCGCCGGCGGGTCGTCGTCGGGCAGCGCCGTCGTCGTCGCCCTCGGTGAGGCCGACATGGCGATGGGCGGCGACCAGGGCGGCTCCATCCGCATGCCGGCCTCCTTCTCCGGGATCTGCGGGATGAAGCCGACGTGGGGACTGGTGCCGTACACGGGCATCA
>QHSZ01000022.1 GCA_003220595.1 Candidatus Rokuibacteriota bacterium
CGCCGACGGCGTCGGCGAAGCGCTGGAACACTCGGAGCGAGCGCAGGACCATCGCGCTCGTCTCGGGCGTTGGGTAAAGCTGCCGGATGATGCCGACCGAGCGGCCCGTCCCGCCGGCGGCGAGGAACCGGCGCTCGAGCACGCGGACGTCGCGCACGCCGAGCGACGTCAGGTGGAAGGCGATGGCGGCGCCGGTGACACCGCCGCCGATGACGATGACGTCGGCGGCGCGCCTCACGCCCGCGTCGGTCCGGCAACGCCGAGCTGCACGATTCGACCCGTCACAGGCTCACCTCCAGGCCGATGGAGCGCTCCCTCGCCCGATTGTACGCGAGCCGGGCCGCGGCGAGGTCCTCCAGGGCCCAGCCGACGGACTTGAAGAGCGTGATCTCCTCGGCCCTCGTGCGCCCCGCGCGGATCCCGCCGACCAGCTCGGCCAGCTCGGCGACGACATGCTCGCGCCCGATCGCGCCCTCGCCGAGCGGGATCAGGAGGTCCCCGGCCTCCTCCCACGCGCCCGCGTACGTGTCCACGGCCACGCGCGCCCGGCGCACGGCCTCGGTGTCGACCTCACGCGCGTCGCGCCGGAACGCGCCGACCGCGTCCACGTGGACACCGGGGCGGAGGTCGACACCCGCCACCACCGGCGCCGTCGCCGTGGTCGCGCACGTGATGACGTCCGCAGCGGTGACGGCGCTCCGCGCGTCGGACGCGACCTCCACGGGGATGCCGAGCTCCCCCTCGAGCTCGGCGCAGAACGCGTGCGCGCGCCCGGGGTCGCGGCCGACGACACTCACGCCCTCGAGCGGCAGAACCGCCGCCAGGCAGCGCAGCTGGAACCCGGCCTGCACGCCGGCGCCGAAGCACGTGAGCCGGCGCGCGTCCGGCCGCGCCAGGTGCCGGGCGGCGAGGGCCGAGGCGGCGCCGGTCCTGATCCCGGTGAGGAAGGTGCCCTCGAGCAGCGCCAGCGGCCGGCCCGAGGCGCCGTCCAGCAGGACGTAGGTCGCGTAGATCGTCGGCTGGCCCTGCGCGCGATTGCCGCCGTAGTAGGTGAGGAGCTTCGTGCCGAGCGTGAGGGCGTCCCCGTCTGCGAGCGCCGCGGGCATGAGGATGAGCAGGCCGTCGGCGCCGACGGGGTGGACGGCGCGCGGCGGCACGCGCGTGCGGCCGGCCGCGTGCGCGCGGATCGCGGCGGCGAGGGCGTCCACGAGGTCGAGCGGCGTCAGGGCCGCCCGCAGGTCGTCGCGCGAGAGGACCAGCACCGCCCGGGACGGCGCGCTCAGGCGCCCGCGCGCCGGATCATCCGCTGCACCCGCGCCTCGAGGACCAGCTCGCCGCGCTGGTTCAGGACGCGGTGCCGGTAGGTGACGACGCCGCGGTCGGGCTTTTTCGTCTCGCGCTTGTCGGCGACCTCGACCTCCACCGTCAGCGTGTCGCCCTCGAGGACGGGCGCGACCACGCGGATCTCGCCGCCGAGCCACGCCATGCCCGTGCCGTGGATGAGACCCGTCTGCATGATGAGTCCCTCGGCGAGGGCGAAGGTGAGGGCGCCCGGCGCGGCGCGGCGCTTGAAGACCGACTCGCGCGCCACGTACTCCATGTCCATGAAGAGGGGCTCGGTGAAGCCGCAGAGGTTCACGAAGTTGACGATGTCGGTCTCGGACACGGTGCGGCCGAGCGTCCGGTGCGTGGCGCCGATCTCGTGCTGCTCGAAGGTGAGTCCGCTCGTTCTCATCGTTCCCCCGTGGCGCTGGTGTGCGCGGCGCGCCGTCGCTCGAAGATCGCCAGCCAGGCGTCGGCCCTCGGAGTGTACGTCGCGGCCTCCGGACCCCAGAGGTATCGCGTCTGACCGAGCGAGAGGATCTCGACGACGCCAACCCGATCGTACCGTTTCTGGTACCCGTCGAACCAGTGGAAGATCGTCGTGTCGGACCGGGGCGTGACCTGCCACGATGACAGGATCTTCACGAAGACGACGAACCGGGGCTCGAAGACCTCGATCTCGTGGATCATCTGGTGCTGCATCGACGCGGCATACGGTTGCGGCTCCATCAGGGGGTAGGTGTAGACATACCCGGTGGCCCCCCGGCGCCGCGCGTAGAAATAGATCTGCGGCTCCGAGCCGACCACGGCGATCCGCTCGTCCGGCGACGTGCGCTCCCGGATGTACCGCGCGATCTCGACGGACTCGGGGAACGGGTTCGTGCCGTAGAGGGCCCGCAGCACCTGGTGCGGCGTTCCGGTGAAGAGGAAGGCCCGCTCGAGGTACACGAGGTGGAGGAGCGGGACGGCGGCCAGGGCGATCGGGATCCCGTACCGCAGGGCCGGCACGCGGACCGGTCCGAGACGCCGCGCGACGGCGTCGACCGCGACACCCGCGAGGATCCCGAGGACGGGGAGCAGGAGGATGAAGTACTGATGCCGGAAGTAGAGCCCCGCGGACGTCGCGAGGAGCGAGGCGCCGAGGAGGAGGAGGACGACGAGACGCCTCGGGCGCGTCTCGCGATCCCAGAGGAGCGCCGAGAGCCCGAGACCCGTGAGCGCCACGGTGAGATACGACGTCGGCAGGATCCAGCGGAGCGCCCACCCGAGGTTGAGCACGCCGTCCCTGGGCGACGTGGCCGTCGCGTACGCGGACGCGTAGGTGACGGTCCAGAACCAGAAGTTGTCGAACGTGCCCGTCACGCGCATGAGCACGCAGAGCGCCGCGAACGGCGCCAGCGCGCCGGCCGCGAGGGCCGCGGCGGCGGTGAGTCGACGACGCGCGTCGTCGCGCAGGGCGAGCAGGACGTGCAGGAGGGCGAACAGCGAGAAGGCGCCGCCGCTCTGCTTCACGAGAAAGGCCGCGCCGAAGAGCACGCCGCTGCCGAGGAACCACGGCAAGCGGCGCCGGTCGAGCGCGTGCAGGAGGACGCGCACGCCGAGCAGGACGGGTGGCAGGACGAAGTGCTCGGCATAGGCGGAGGTGAAGTACAGCCGCGGGCTCAGCGAGAGCGCGGCGAAGGCCGCGGCGGCGACGACGGCGACGCGTGTCGCGAAGAGCCGGACGGCGATGAGGAACAGGAGCACGGTCGTGATGGCGTCGGCGACGAGCAGCCCGAGGTGGATGCCCGTGGGCGTCTGGCCCAGGAGGGCGAGCATCAGGGCGTACACGGCGTAGATACCGGGCATCTTGAAGTTGTACGCCTGCGCGTACGGCGGGACGCCCGCGAGCAGGAGCTGGGCGAAGTAGGCGTACTCGCCTTCGTCGCGATCGAGTGGAAGCCCGAGGAGCCGGACGCGGACCGCCGCCGCGGCGCCGACGATCAGCGCGACGAGGACAGCGGCCCACAGGGGAGGGCACGCCCGCTCCACCTTCGGGGACAGACTCACGGCGCGATCCTCCGGTGCACGGTGATCCGCGGCCCCTCGCGCGCCCGCTGGTACACGTGGACGCCGGGCTCGGGGATGTTCTCCCAGACGGTGTCCACGTACGGGAGCTCGACGGCGCCGTAGCGGCCGGAGGAGAGCTCCGCCCGCAGATACCGGAGCGTCCGCGCCTCGTCCTCCGCGCCTTCGGGCGCGAGCATGCGGAAGCGGAAGAAGTGGCGGACCACGATCCAGTCGGGCGGCGGCCAGCCGGCGAGGCTCTGGCAACCTTGCCCGCCCCGGATCTCGAGATCCGTGTAAAACCGGAGCGGCAGGTCGCCGTACGAGACGAAGAGGCGCTGGCCGGGCCGGGCCTCCGCGCGGAAGAAGCTCACCATGCCGGCGATCGGGCCCGGCTGGTCGTTCGTGAGCTCACGGACGTATTTCCACAGCGTCGAGTCGAGGACCCCCCGGCCGAGGTCGGCGCGGTCGACGAGGAGCACGAGCGCGAGCGCCACCGCGCCCAGCGCCCGGGAGGACGACCCGAGGGCCACGATCGACGCCGCAGTGAGGAGCGCGCAGACGGGCAGCAGCGTGACGACATAGCGGAAGAACGCGTACGGCATCGCCGAGAGGAAGAGAAGATGGCCCAGACAAAAGGCGGCGAGCGGAAGACACGTTTCCGGCGAGGGCCAGCTCCTGACCCAGCGAACACCGCCGACGAGGAGGCCGACCGCCGCCAGCATCGCGAGGAAGAGGACGGGAAGGGTGTAGAGGTCGAGCTGGCGCGCGTACCAGACGAGCGTGGCGACGAATTGCTTCACGGACGCGGCGGCCAGCACGCTCCCGCCCTTTCCCTGCAGGTCGAAGACGGTGATCGACGGGAAGTTGATCAGGACAGTCGCCACCCCGGCCGAGACCAGCCGGAGCGCGGCGCGGACGTTGGGTCGGGCGGCGAAGAACGCCAGCACCAGCCCCGCGACGGTCGCGAAGCAGATCAGATAGTTCGAGTGGAACAGGACCGTCAATGCGACGGCCAGCCCGAGGACTGCGAAGGGCCGATCCCGGCGGAGCACGAAGAAGAAGAAGTAAAGGACCCAGATCGCCGCGAGGATCGCGAGGGCGTAGTAGCGGTCCTGTCGGACGTAGAGCAGGAACGGGACCGACAGCGCGAGGAGCGCCGTGGCGAGCAGGGCCGGCGCGCGACCCACGAAGAGGACGCGCGCCAGGACGTAGCAGGACAGGACCGCCAGCACGCCGAGCACGGCGAAGGGCAGACGGGCCCAGAGTGTGTCGACGCCGAACACCTTGAACGAGAGCGCCGTCGCGTAGATCGGCAGCCACGGGGTCTGGCGCCAGAGGTAGTTGGCGTCGTAGTCCGTGGAGCATTCCTGGGAGATCAGATCCCGCCCGTCCCACGCGATCGGCACGCCGAACCGGAGGACGCGCTGCGCGAGGAGGGCCGTCTCCGCCTCGTCGTCCCAGAGCAGACGCCCGTCGAGGTTCGTGAAGATCAGGAGCGCTGCGAGGGCCACCAGCAGGGCGACCGGTCCGAGAGCGCGGATCATCCGTCCGTGGCGCGGCGGGCGCTCGCGCGCTTACTCACCCAGGTAGGCGCGGCGGACGTCCGCGTTGTCGGAGAGCTCGGCGGCCGTGCCCGCGAGCGCGATCGAGCCGGTCTCCAGCACGTACCCGCGGTGGGCGATCGAGAGCGCCATCGCGGCGTTCTGCTCCACCAGGAGGATCGTCGTGCCCTGCCGGTTGATGTCGACGATGGTATCGAAGATCTGCTCCACGAGGACGGGCGCCAGCCCCATGCTCGGCTCGTCGAGGAGCAGCAGTCGCGGGCCGAGCATGAGCGCGCGCGCGATCGCGAGCATCTGCTGCTCACCGCCCGAGAGCGTGCCCGCCACCTGCGCGACCCGCTCGCCGAGGCGCGGGAAGAGCGCGAAGACGCGGTCGAGGTCGGCGGCGATGCCGGCGTCACGCCGCGTGTATGCGCCCATCACGAGGTTCTCGCGCACCGTCAGCCGGTTGAAGATCCGCCGGCCCTCGGGCACGTGCGCGAGGCCCCGCATGACGATCTCGTGCGGAGGCACGCCCGCGAGCGGCTGGCCCTCCAGAGTGATCGTCCCGCTCGTCGGGCGGAGCAGCCCAGAGATCGTCTTGAGTGTCGTCGTCTTGCCGGCGCCGTTGTTGCCGAGGAGCGCGACGATCTCGCCGCGCCCGACCGCGAGGGCGACGCCCTTGAGGGCGCGGATCTGGCCGTAGGCCACGTCGAGCACGTCAACGCTCAGCACGAGGCCGCCTCTCCCGGGCCCGCGTGCCCAGGTACGCCTCGATCACCCTGGCGTTGGTCTGGACGTCGCGCGGCGGGCCCTCGGCGATCTTCTCGCCGTGGTCGAGCACGGTCACGCGGTCCGACACCTCCATCACGACGCGCATGTTGTGCTCGATCAGGATGATCGCGAGCCCGAGGTCGGCGACGAGGTCGCGCAGGAGGCGCATGAGCGCCCCGGCCTCGCCCTGGGTCATCCCGGCGGTGGGCTCGTCGAGGAGCAGGAGGGCGGGCTCGGAGGCCAGCGCGCGGGCGAGCTCGAGCCGCCGCTGGCTGCCGTAGGCCAGGTTCCGCGCCACGTCGTTCGCGTGCCTGCGGAGGCCGACGCGTTCGAGCAGCGCCTCGGCGCGCGCCTGGAGCCGGCGCTCCGTGTGGTGGAAGCCGGCGGTGTGGGCGAGGACGCTCCAGAGCCCGAGCGTGACGCGCGCGTGCATGCCGACGAGCACGTTTTCGATCGCGGTCATGTTGGCGAAGAGCCGGATGTTCTGGAAGGTCCGGCAGACGCCGAGCGTGGTGATCTCGTCGGGACGGAGCCCCACGAGCGACTGCTGCCTGAAGGTCACGCTCCCCTCGTCACACGCGTAGAGCCCGGTGAAGACGTTGAAGAGCGTGGTCTTGCCGGCGCCGTTGGGGCCGATGATCGACGCGATCCCCGACTCGAGCGCGAAGTCCACGCTCGAGAGCGCGGTGAGCCCCCCGAACCGCTTCGTGACGCTCCGGGCCTCGAAGAGCGCGGCCACCGGCGTCAGCGCTCGAGCTCGCGCGCCCGGCGGCGCACGGGGAAGATCCCCTGCGGCCGGAAGATCATCATGAGGATCAGGATGACGCCGAAGATCATACGCTCGTACTTGGCGGGCTCGAGCTGCGTCGGCAGGTCCGTGAGGCTGTACCCCAGCACCGTGACGCCCGCGTTCTTCAGCTCGTTCAGCCAGAGCGACAGCCCCTTCAGGACCTGGAGGTTCAGGACGGTGACGACGGTCGCCCCGATCACCGCCCCCGGGATCGATCCCATGCCGCCGAGGATCACCATCGCCAGGACACCGATGGATTCGAGGAAGGTGAAGGACTCGGGGTTGATGAAGACCTGCTTCGCCGAGAAGACGACGCCCATCACGCCCGCGAAGGACGCGCCGCAGGCGAAGGCGAGGAGCTTCGCCCGGACCAGCGGGACGCCCATCGCCTGCGCGGCGAGCTGGTCCTCGCGGATCGCTTCCCACGCACGTCCGATGTGCGAGTCCTCGAGCCGCCGGTTGACCACGATGACCACGGCGACGATGACGAGGACCAGGAAGTAGAACGCCTCCGAGGTGGGCAGGCCGAAGGGCATGGGCGGCCGCACGATCGGGGTGATCCCCTTGGGGCCGTTGGTGATGTTGATCGGCTTGTCGAGGTTGTTGGCGAGGACGCGGATGACCTCGCCGAAGCCGAGCGTCACGATCGCCAGGTAGTCGCCGTGGAGGCGCAGCACCGGCAGGCCGAGGAGGAGGCCCGTGCCGGCGGCCACGAGGAGTCCGACGAGGAGGAAGGGGTAGAACCAGCCGGGGGCGAGGGGGAAGGCCCCGCCGCCGAAGATCAGATTGGCCTGGGGCGACCCGAAGATCGCCCACGTGTACGCGCCGACGGCGAAGAAGGCGACGTACCCGAGGTCCAGGAGACCGGCGAGCCCGACGACGATGTTCAACCCGAGCGCCAGCGCGACGAAGATGCCCACCTGCGTCGCGACCTCCAGGTAATAGCCGTTGTAATAGCCGATCACCGGCATGAGGACGAGGAGCGCCACGGCGAAGAGCGCGCCGCGGAGCCACGCGGGGATCCGCGCGAGGTACGTGAACAGCAGCGATCCCTGGAAGAGCAGGAAGACGAGGACCGACCTCGGGAAGGTGGCGACGGCCCAGGCCGAGAGCGCGACCATCGCCACGGCGAGTACCCCGTGGATCACGCGCGCTCCCGCACGACCTCGCCGAGGAGGCCCTTGGGCCGGAAGATCAGGATCAGGATCAGGACCGAGAAGGCGAAGATGTCCTTGTACTCGGCGCCGAACGCGCCGCCGGTGAGCAGCGAGAGGTACGAGGCGGCGAACGCCTCGAGGAGCCCCAGCACGATCCCGCCGACCATCGCGCCGGGGATGTTGCCGATCCCGCCCAGGACCGCCGCGGTGAACGCCTTGAGCCCTGGGATGAACCCGCTGTAGGGATTGATCAGGCCGTATTGCACGCCGAACAGCACGCCGGCCGCGCCGCCCATGGCCCCGCCGATGAGGAACGTGAGCGAGATGATCCGGTTGACGTTGATGCCCATCAGGCTCGCCGCGGCCTGGTCCTCGGCGACGGCCCGGATCGCGGTCCCCACCTTGGTCCGGTTCACGATGGCGTGCAGGGCCCACAGCATCAGGAGGGCCGCGACGATCACGACGAGGGACTTCACGGACACGTCCAGCGTCGAGGTGAGCTCGAAGCGCTCGTTGAGCACGTCCATCGTCGGGTAGACCAGGTTGAAGGCGTTGCGCCAGACCGACTCGACCAGGCGGATCAGGTCCTGGAGGAAGAACGACACGCCGATGGCCGAGATCAGCGGGATGAGCCGCGGCGCCGCGCGCAGGGGCCGGTAGGCGATTCGCTCGACGCTGACCGCGAGGGCGGCGCTCCCGGCCATGCCGGCGACGAGGATCAGGACGAGCACGAGCGGCCACGGCAGGGTCTCGAGGAGGCCCGCGCCCTTGAGCGACAGGAGGATCTCGACGCCGACGAACGCGCCGACGATGAAGATCTCGGAGTGGGCGAAGTTGATGAATTCGAGGACGCCGTAGACCATCGTGTAGCCGAGCGCGATGAGCGCGTACATGAAGCCGAGGATGATGCCGTCGAGGAGCACCTGCGGGAAGATGCCGACGAGCAGCGGGTAGTCCATGCGATGGCAGGAACACGAGCGGGGCGGGGGCCCCCGGACCCCGTGGGATCCGAGGCTCCGGGGGACTTCCCGTCCCGCTCGATCGTCTTCTACTTGGAGGGTGCCGCGATGACGAGTCGCTTCACCTCTTTGTTGTCACCCCACTTCTCCGGGTTGTCGCTGACGACCTGGAGGACGAAATAGAGCGCCTTCTTCGGGTCACCCTTGGCGTCGAACTCGACGGAGCCGGTGATGCCCGTGTGGCGCACGCCGCGGATCGCCGCCGTCACCGCCTCGCGCGTCGGCGCCTTGCCGCCCTTGGCGGTGGCCTCGATGGCCTTGACGGCGATCGCGGTCGCGTCGTACGCCTGCGCGGCGAACGGCTCCGGGTTCTTGCCGAACTTCTTCTTGTAGTCCTCGGCGAACTGCTTGGCCTGCGGGTAGACGGAGACGGGACCGGCGACCGACGTGTAGTGCATGCCGACCACGGCCTTGCCCCCGATCTTCGTCAGGTCGGAGGAGTCCATGCCGTCGGGGCCGAGGAACTTCGACTTCACGCCCTTCTCGCGGGCCTGCTTGAAGAACGGCCCGGCCTGCTCGTAGATGCCGCCGAAGTAGATCAGATCGGGGTTCTTGGCCTTGATCGGCGTGATGATCGGGTCGAAGTTCGACTTCTCCTCGGTGCCCTCGAAGCCGAGCACCTTGATGCCCTTCTTCTCGGCGTCCGCCTTGAAGAACTCGGCCACGCCCTGGCCGTAGGTGGTCTTGTCGTGGATGACGAACGCGGTCTTCGCCTTGAGCGTGGCGTGCGCGAACTCGGAGCCCACGACACCCTGGACGTCGTCACGCCCGCAGACCCGGTAGACGCTCGCGTACCCGCGGTCCGTGATGGTCGGGTTCGTGTTCGCCGGCGAGATCATCGCGAGGTTGACTTCCTTGTAGACCTCGGACGACGGAATCGCGACGCCGGAGTTCAGGTGCCCGATCACGACCAGGATGTCCTTGTCGGCGATAATGTTCTTGGCGTTCGCCACGCCGACGTCGGGCTTGGCCTGGTCATCGAACGGCACGAGCTCGACCTTGTAGCCCATCTTCTCCAGGTTGCCCTTGAACTTCTCGACGGCGAGCTGGGTGCCCAGCTTGATGCCTTCGCCGAGGGCAGCCTGGCCACCGCTGAGCGGACTCTGCGTGGCGATCTTGATGGTGCCCTTGCCCTGCGCGGTCAGGTGCGACCCTGCCGGCAGCGCCACGAGCGCGAGGGCCGCGAGAAGTACGGCGGTGACACGAACGGGGTAGCGACTCATCAGGACGCCTCCTTGGTCTCAGACTCGGGGTGATCGACGCGCGGTCAATTATAGCCGCCGGGTCCGGGCGGTCAAGTCACGCGCCTCGCGGATCGCCGCGAGGAGCCGGCGCGTGGCGGCGGCGGGATCGGGGGCGCCGCACACCGCCGAGATCACCGCGACGCCGTCGGCGCCGGCGCGGATCACGTCGCCGACGTTCGCGTGCGTGATGCCGCCGATGCCGACGAGCGGCAGCGGCGTCAGCGGCCGGATCCGCCGCAGCAGGTCCGGGCCGGCCAGCTCGAAGTCGGGCTTGGTCGCGGTCTCGAACATCGAGCCGACGGCGACGTAGTCGACGGCCTCGTCGCGCGCGCGGGTCGCCTGGACGAGGGTGTGCGTGGAGCGCCCGAGGATCATCCCGGGGCGGAGGAGGGGGCGCGCGGCGCGTGGCGGCAGATCGTCCTGGCCGAGGTGCACGCCGTCGGCGCCCACCGCGACGGCGAGGTCCACCCGGTCGTTCACGATGAAGGTCACGCCGGCCCGTCGGCAGCGCCCGCCGAGACGCTCGGCGAGCGGCAGGAGCCGTCCCGAGGGCCACTCCTTCTCGCGGAGCTGTACCATGCGACAGCCGCCCTCGAGCGTCGCCGCGAGGATCTCGTCGAGGTCCCGGCCGCGCGCGGCGACGCGGTCCAGGATCACGTACAGCGTCGGGTCCATCAGCCGCGGAGCCGGGCCGCGTCGACGCTCGTGAAGCGCCCCTCCACGAAGGCCGCGTCGTTCAGCACCCGCAGCAGGAAGGGAATCGACGTCTTCACCCCTTCGACGACGGTCTCGCCGAGGGCCCGGCGCATGCGGGCGATCGCCTCCGCCCGGTCCTGGCCGCGCACGATGATCTTGGCGAGCAGCGAGTCGTAGAAGGGCGGGACCGCGTAGGGCGCCATGAGGTGGCTGTCCACCCGCACGCCGAAGCCCCCCGGCGGAACCCACGCGGTCACACGGCCGGCGCTCGGGGCGAAGGTCTCGGGATCCTCGGCGTTGACGCGGCACTCGATCGCGTGCCCGTCGAGACGCACCGCCTCCTGGCGGTAGCCGAGCGCCTCGCCCGCCGCGATCCGGATCTGCTCGCGCACGAGGTCGATCCCGGTGACCATCTCGGTCACGGGGTGCTCGACCTGGAGCCGCGTGTTCATCTCGATGAAGTAGAACTGCTCCTCCGCGTCCACGAGGAACTCGACCGTGCCCGCGCTCACGTAGTTGACGGCCGCGGCGGCGGTGAGCGCGGCCCGGTGGAGCCCGCTCCGCGTCTCGGCCGACAGCGACGGCGCGGGCGACTCCTCGATCAGCTTCTGGTGGCGGCGCTGCATCGAGCAGTCCCGCTCGCCCAGGTGCACGCGGATGCCGTTCTTGTCGCCGAGCACCTGCACCTCGACGTGTCGCGACTGCTCGAGGTATTTCTCGCAGTAGATGTCGGACGAGCCGAACGCCGCGCCCGCCTCCGACTGGCAGGCGTCGAAGGCCGCCGCGGCCTCCGTCCGCTGCCGCACGATCCGCATGCCGCGCCCGCCGCCGCCGGCCGCCGCCTTGAAGATGACGGGGTAACCGATCCGCTCGGCCGTCTCCAGCGCCTCCGCCGAGTCCTTGAGCGGGAGCTCGCTGCCCGGGACGATGGCCACGCCCGCCTGCTTGGCGAGCATCCGCGCCTGGGCCTTGTCGCCCATGAGCCGGATCGCTTCGGGCGAGGGGCCGATGAAGGTGATGGAGCAGGCGCGGCACACCTCGGCGAACGCGGCGTTCTCGGCCAGGAATCCGTAGCCGGGATGGATCGCCTCACTGTCGGTGACGGCCGCGGCGGAGATGATGGCCGGGATGTTCAGGTAGCTGAGGCGGGCCGAGTCCGGGCCGACGCAGATGGACTCGTCGGCTCGCTTGACGGGCAGGGAGGAGGCGTCGGCCTTGGAGTGGGCGATGACCGAGCGGATGCCGAGCTCGCGGCAGGTTCGGATGATCCGCAGCGCGATCTCGCCCCGGTTCGCGATGAGAATTTTATGGAACATGAACGCGATGGGGGCCCGGGCCCGCTAGCCGCCGAGGACCCGGCGCCACTGGAACTCGATCTCTCCCATGCCGAGGCCGTACACGCGGGGCGCGGCTTCGGCGAGCCCGTCACCCGCTCCGAGCCGGGAGAGGAGCTCGCGCATCGCCTCCATCCCGCCCCGGTCCAGGAGGTCGCGGACGACCCAGAGGGCGATGTCGTAGCCCGCCCGCGCCCGCAGCGGATCGGCGTCGGTCACGAGCGCCTCGACGCCGGCGAGCGACAGGCTCCCGGGGACACGGAGCATCGGGTCGGCCGAGAGCCCCTCGAGCGCCTGCGCGAGACCCTCGTGGAGCCAGCGCGGCGCGCGCCCGCGCGCGAGGTGGTGGATCGCCGCGTGCGCGTACTCGTGGACGATCAGGCGCTCGAGCTGCGCGACGGGCGGCAGCGTCGATGGCAGGGGCAGGCGGATCTTGCCGTCGAAGAGCCCCGTGGCCCAGCCGTGGACCCGCGTCACGTCCTCCCACTGGCGCTGCTCGTAGAGGACGACGGTGACGCGGCCGCTCGGCGCGTAGGCGAGCGCCCGCGCGACGCGGTCGGCGGCGGCGTCGAGGGCGGCGACCACCGCGCGTCGCGTCTCCTCGCCGTGCGCGCGCCGGTACTTCACGACGAAGCGCGGCGTGACGATCCGCTGGAAGTCGGCTTCGGCCTGGTGCTCGCGCTCCACCTTCTCGAGGAGGCGCCGCGCCGCCTCGTGCGCGGGCTCGCGCTCCAGCACGGCGCGGAGATGGCCGAGCGCTCGCTCGGGGCTGTCGCGCTGGTCGTAGAGGTGGGCCAGGAGCAGCCGCGCCTCGGCGTCGAACTCCGCCGTCACCGCGCTCTCGAGCGGCGCGAGCGCCTCGCCGGGCCGCCCCGCGTGCACGGCCGCGAGGCCGAGTGCCTTGAGGAGCGAGGGCGCGTCTGGTGTCTCGCCGAGCCCCTGGCGGAAGAGCAGCAGCGCCTCGTCGGGCCGCCCCTCACGCAGCGCCTGCCAGCCCCAGCCCTCGAAGCACCGGCCGACGTCCTGGCGGCGCGCGGGGCTCCCGGGGTCTTCGTCGGCCGCGCGGGCGAAACGCTCGCACGCGCGCGGGAACTGGCCCGCCGCGTAGAGGCTCAGGGCCTCCTGCATGAGCGCGCGGGTGGTGCGGCCCGCCGCCGCGACCGGCACGACGGGCGGGACCGGCTCCGGGGTCTCGTGGCGCCGCCCCGCCGACCAGCCGAGCCCGAGCGCCAGGATGCTCAGTGCCCCGAGGACGGCGAGGGACCGGAGGCGCGCACGGCGTGAGACCTTCACGGCGGAGGCTCAGCCCGCCGGCTCGATCAGGAACAGGGGCTGCCCGTACTCCACCGCGTGCCCGTTCTCGACGAGGATCTTCGCGATGCGCCCGCCGACCTTCGCCTCGATCTCGTTCATGAGCTTCATCGCCTCGATGATGCAGACGATCTGCCCCTCCTTCACGACGTCGCCCTCGCGCACGTAGGGCTCCGCGTTCGGAGACGGGGCGCGGTAGAAGGTGCCGACCATTGGCGCCTCCACCGTCACCCCCGAAGAGGGGACCACGTCCGCGACAACAGGCGCCGGGGCCGTGTCCACGGGCGCGCCGGGCGCCGGCATCGGCGGCGCAGGTGCCTGGGGGGCGGGCCGCTCGACGCGGACGCGGACGTCGCCCCACGCCACCTCGATCTCGCCGAGGCCGAGCTCGTGCAGCGCCGCGCCGAGCCGGCGGACCAGCGCGACGACCGCCTGCTCGTTCGTGCCTTGCGGCCCCCGCCGGCGGGCCATCAGGCGCCCGCCGCCGCGACGCGGCCGAGATACTCGCCGGTGCGCGTGTCGATCTTCACGACGTCTCCTTCGTTGAGGAAGAGCGGCACCTGGACCGACGCGCCCGTCTCGAGCCGCGCGGGCTTCGTGCCCCCCTGCGCCGTGTCGCCGCGCACCCCGGGATCGGTCTTGGCGATCGCGAGCTCGACGAAGTTCGGCAGCTCGACCGTCACCGGGCGGTCGCCGATGTAGAGCACGTCCACCTCGGTGTTCTCCCTGAGATAGTCGCGGGCGTCGCCGACCTCCTCGGGCGAGAGCGAGAGCTGCTCGTACGACTCCGTGTCCATGAAGTGATAGCGGTCGTCTCGATAGAGGTACTGCATGTGCTTCTCCTCGAAGTCGACGAGCTCCACCTTCTCGCCCGAGCGAAACGTGTTGTCGATCACCTTGCCGGACCGCATGTGCTTGAGCTTGGTGCGGATGAACGCGCCACCCTTGCCGGGCTTGACGTGCTGGAAGTCGGCGATCGTGTAGGGCTCGCCGTCGAAGACGATCCTGAGCCCCTTCTTGAATTCCGCCGTCGAGACGAGCATCGCGGCCTAGCCTTTCCGTCGCTGGCGGGCGCGGAGCGTCGTCTCGAGCCCGGCGCGCGCCTCGCGGTTGTCAGGATCCTTCCGGAGGATCCGCGTGAAGATCTGCGCGGCCTCCTCGACGCAGCCCTGCTCGAGGCAGAGCGCGCCGAAGGCGACCGTGGCGAAGGTGTCGTCCGCGAGGATGCGGCCGAGGCCGCTCACGTCCTCGCCCTGGGGCGCCGCCGCGCGGAGGAGCGCTAGCAGCGAGCGCGACTCGCGGTCAGCCGGGTCGAGCCGCAGCGCGCTCTCGAGATGGACGACGGCCTGGTCCACGCGTCCGAGGCGCCGCTGGAGCTCCGCGGCAAGGCGATGGGCCTGGACGTCCTTCGGCGCCACCTCCAGGATCGCGCTCGTCTCCGCGAGCGCCTCCGCGAGCGTCCCCTCGACCGCGAGCGTCTTGGCGAGGATGAGCCGCGCGGTGGTGTAGTGCGGGTAGCGGGCGAGCCCCTCCCGGCAGAGCGTCACCGCCTCGCGCGTCCGCCCGGCCTTGCGGTAGAGGTCGGCCAGCTGCGCGAACGCCAGCGATCCGGGATCCCGCTGGAGCCGCTCCTCCTGCCGGCGGATGGCCTCCGCGAGCCCGGGGTCGTCCATGGACATCCAAGATCGGTTATACGGAGCGCGGCTTTCCGTTGTCAACACGGGGTCACGCCGCGAGTCCTGCGAGGACCGCCCGGATGTCCGCCGCCGGGACGTCGAAGACGAGGCGGAACGCGCCGATCCGCGGGGCTAGCACGAACGGCACGCGGCCGTCCCGCGCCTTCTTGTCGCGCCCGATCGCCGCGACGACCGCGTCGGTGTCGATCGCCTCCGCCGTCACCGGCAAGCCGACGGCGGCGAGCAGCCGCTCCTGGCGGGCGACGGTATCGTCGGACGCGAGGCCCAGCCGGCGGGCCAGCCGCGCCTCGGCCACGATGCCGAGCGCGACCGCCTCGCCGTGGGCGAAGCGCGCGTACCCGGTCGCCGCCTCGAGGGCGTGGCCGATCGTATGGCCGTAGTTCAGCACGTGCCGGAGCTCGCTCTCGCGCTCGTCGCGCTCGACGACGGAGGCCTTCAGGCGGCAGGACCCGCCGATGATGCGCTCGACCACGGGCAGGTCGCGGGCGCAGAGCGCCGCCGCGTCGCGCTCCACCTCGGCGAAGTAGTCGGCGTCGAGCACGATCCCGTGCTTGACGATCTCGGCCACACCCGAGCGGTACTCGCGCTCCGGCAGCGAGCGGACGACGGCCGGATCGACGAGCACGAGCCGCGGCTGGTGAAAGGCGCCGATCAAGTTCTTGGCGTTGGGGTGGTCGATCGCGGTCTTGCCCCCGATGGACGCGTCCACCTGGGCGAGCACCGTGGTCGGCACCTGGACGAAGTTGACGCCGCGCATATAGGTCGCCGCGACGAAGCCCGCCACGTCGCCTACGGCGCCGCCGCCGAGGGCGAGCACGGTGGAGGTCCGGTCGAGACCGAGCGCGAGCAGCTCGTTCCAGCACTGCCCGGCGACGGCGAGGGTCTTGGCCGCCTCGCCCTCGGGCACCTCGACCAGCGCCACGGAGAACCCCGCCCCCTCGAGGCTCCTGACGACCGTCTTGCCGTAGAGGGAGCCGATCGCCGCATCGCTCACGAGGGCCGCCCGCGAACCCACGCCGAGCTCGCGGAGGTGCGCGCCGACCGTGGCGACCGCGCCGGACTCGACGATGATCCGATACGACCGGAGGCCCAGGTTCACGTTGATGATCATTGAGGTCATTCTACCGTTCGGCTCGGACGGCGGGGTCCCTTCGGCTCGCCGGGCCGCCCCGTGACGTCCAGACGTCCGCAGCGTGCTACCAGCTCTTCAGGCTGTCCAGATAGGCGTCGTAGTTGCGGCGGATCTCCTGAAGGCTGTCGCCGCCGAACTTCTCGAGGAAGGCGTCGGCGAGGACGATCGCCATCATGGCCTCGCCCACGATGCCGGCCGCCGGCACGGCGCAGACGTCGCTCCGCTCGACGACGGCCTCGACCGTCTCCTTGGTCGCGAGGTCCACCGACTTGAGCGGCGTACGGAGCGTGGACAAAGGCTTCATCGCGGCCCGGACGACGACCGGCTGGCCGTTCGTCACGCCACCCTCCAGGCCGCCGGCATTGTTGGTCCGGCGCTTGAAGCCGCTCTCGGCGTCGAACAGGATCTCGTCGTGGACGGCCGAGCCCGGCCGCCGGGCGGTCTCGAAGCCGAGGCCGAGCTCGCAGCCCTTGATCGCCTGGATCGAGCAGAAGGCCTGCGCGAGCCGGCCGTCGAGCCGCCGGTCCCACTGCACGTACGAGCCGAGCCCCACCGGGCAGCCGAGGGCGACCACCTCGAAGATGCCCCCAAGGGTGTCGCCCTGGGTCTTCGCCGCGTCGATCGCCGCGATCATCGCCGTCTCGGCGGCCGGGTCAGCGCAGCGCACCTCGGACGCCTCGGCGCGCCGCCGGATCTCCTCCCAGGAGAGGTCCAGGTCGGCCGCGATCCGGACGGGGCCGAGCTCGGTCACGTGCGAGAGGATCGTCACGGCGAACTCGGCGAGCAGGCGCTTGGCCACGCCGGCCACGGCGACCCGCGCGGTCGTCTCCCGCGCGCTCGAGCGCTCGAGGACGTTCCGGATGTCACGGTGGCCGTACTTCATCGCGCCCGCCAGGTCGGCGTGGCCGGGCCTCGGCCGCGTGACCTGCTTGGCGGCCGCGCCGGGCTCCGGGGCGCCAACCGCCATCGTGGACTTCCAGTTCTCCCAGTCGCGGTTGGCGATCTGCAGGGTGATGGGACTGCCGAGGGTGGCGCCCCAGCGGACGCCGCCGAGGATGCGGACCTGGTCACGCTCGATCTTCATGCGCCCGCCCCGTCCGTAGCCGCGCTGGCGGCGCGCCAGGTCCTCGTTGATATCGCTTTCGGCGAGCGGCAGCCCCGCCGGGACGCCGTCGATGACGGCGACCAGGGCCTCACCGTGGGACTCGCCCGCGGTGAGGAAGCGGAGACCTCCGGCCATTACTTCTGCGGCGGCGCCGGCGGCGTCTGGGCCAGGTCCAGCTTCAGGACGTACGGCGTGATGAAGACCACCATCTCCCGGTTCGGGTCGGTCGTCCTCGACGTCGACCTGAAGAAGAAGCCGATGATGGGGATGTTGCCGAGGAACGGCACCTTCTGGACGTTCTCCGTCACCTGCCGCTGACGGATCCCGCCGATGGCGAGGGTCTCACCCTCTTTGACGACCACCTGGGTCGTCGCGGTCCGCCGGTTGATGCTCGGCACGTCGCCGCCCGTGGTGGTGACGAGCGCGCCCACCGAGTTGTTCTGCACGTTCACGACCATCTTCACCCGGGTGATGTCCCCGGGCTCACGGATGACCGTCGGCGTCACGTCGAGGCTCAGGAGTGCTTCCTTGAACTGGACCTGGGTGCCGGCGGAGCTCACGGTGGCGTACGGGATCTCGCTGCCGAGCGTGATGATGGCCTTGGCGTTCTCCACCGTCACGACCTCGGGCTTCGCCAGCGACGTGGTCTTGTTCTGCGCCTCCAGCGCGTCCAGGACGAGGTTGATGTTGATCTTCCGGCTCAGGAACCCGAAGGCGATGCCGGCCGGCGTGCCGAAGGAGCCGGCGCTGATCGGGAAGTTGACGATGTTGCCGCCTTGCGGCAGCCCGGTCAAGGCGCTGATGGGCAGGAAGTTCCCGAGCGTCAGCCCCGGGTTGTTGCTGGGCTGGGAGAAGAAGACGGGCGGGATGCCCGTGCCCGATGGGGCGATAGTACCGCCAGTGCGCGTCTGCCCCGAAACGCCCTGACCGACCAGCACGTCACCGCCGGTGCCGAGCCGGCGCACCGCCCCGCCGCCCCATGAGACGCCGAGGGCGAAGAAGTCGGTGCGGTTCAGCTCGTTCATTCGCGCCTCGATCTTCACTTGCGGCAGCGGCACATCGAGCTTCTCGCGAATGAGCTTCTTGATCCGCTCGATCTGCGCCTCGTAGTGGCGGATGAAGATCGAGTTCGTGGGAGTGTGCGCCATGATCGTGATGCCCTTGGCCAGCACCTCGGCCGTCGGCGTCGGGGCCGGGGCGCCCGGCGCGGGCGGGGGCGCCGTGCCGTAGAGCGCCGAGAAGGGCGGCATGGCGATCGGGGGCGGCCCCCCGGGCGCGCCGGGCGGGGGGGTGACGGCACCCGTCAGCCCGAGGATCCCCTGGAGCGTCTTCGCCAGCTCCACGGGGTCGGCGTAGGCCAGACGGATCGTCTCTTCCTTCAGGGGGCCGCGGGCCTGCGCCTCGGCCAGCGCGAACTCGGCCGCGCGCTGCTTGTCGATCGCCTCCTGCTCCTTGATCTTCGCCTCGGCGGCCTTTGTGCGGATGTCGTTCTCGGCCTTGAGCTTCGACTCCTCGACGCGCAGCTGCGCCTCGCGCTCCTTGATGAGCTGCTCGGTCGACACGATGCGGATCACGCCGTCCTTGACGACCCGCTGGAGCCCCTTCGTGTCGAGCACCGTCTGGAACGCGAGATCCCAGGGGACGTTCCGCAGCGTGATCGACATCTTGCCCTTGACGTCCTCGCCGATGACGATGTTCTTTCCGCTCTCGGCCGCGAGAATGCGGAGGAGGTTGACGACGTCGGCGTCCTTGAAGTCGAACGAGATGAGGTGGGACCCGTTCGCCGGCGCCGGCGCCGGCGTGGGCTGCGCCGGTTGCGCGGCTTGGGCGACGCGGGCCGACGCAGACTCGGCTTCGGGCGCGCCTTTCGCGGGCTCTTGGGCGGGCGCGGGCGCCGGCGCCGCGGCGGCTTCCTTCGGGGGCAGCGTCGGGGCGGCGGCCGTGACCGGCGCCGTCGGGATGACGATCGCGAGCCCGTCTTCCTCCTCGCGGATGGCGTAGCCGATGCTCCTGGTCAGCTCGAAGACCACACGCGCCACACCCTTCCGGTACTGGCTGCCGCGGATCTGCTTGACGGGGTCGGTCCCGACGGGCAGCGGCGTCTTGCGCCAGGCGTAGACCGTGTTGTCGAGGTCGATGACGAGCCGGCTTGGACTGTCGATCAGCTCCGCGCGGTACTGCGGCTCCCGCGACGTCTTGACGTGGACGGTGACCGAGTCGGGCTGCGAGGTCACCGTCACGTCACTCAGGACGGTGGGCGTCGTCTGTGCCTCGGACGACACCGGCGCCAGCAGTGCCCAGGTCAGGCCAACCGCGACCAGCACGATGGGGATCCGTCGTCGCATTTTCATTTAATTTGTCGCCAGTTTGAGTACCACGCGGTTTGAGGGCGCGCCGGGCTTCGGCGTCATTTGGAACACCACGCTGTCGGAGCCGATCTCCAGCAGGCGGCCATCCCCGAGCGTGTCCCCGGGTCTGAGGATGTATCCGAGGCCTTCAGGGGTCTCGACCAGCGCGAGGGTCGCGCTGGAGCTCCGCACGATGCCCGTGAGCTTGGCGGCGCCAAGCGATGAGGCCACCACGCCGTCTTTGACATCGAGCGTCTCAAACGGGTCGCGCCGACCCTTGATCTCGTACTTCGGGATGTCCGGGCCGGTCACATCGGGAATGGCGGGCGCTGCGGGTGGCTTCAGCGCCGTGGCGGGGTCGGTGGGCGCCGGTGCCGGCGCGGCGACCGGTGGCTTGGGCATCGCCGGGGGCGCGGGCTCCGGCGAGCCGCCGCAGGCGGCGAGCGCGCCCGTGAGACCGGCGAGCAGGAGCGAGCGTGCGGCCGTCACTTCGGCGCCACCGGCGGCTTCGGCGAGCCGACCGGCCGGTACTGGTACGTCGCGAGTGTCAGCTCGGCCCGCACCGCGCGACCCGGACGGTTGGTGGACGCGAGCCGCATCTCCCTGAGCGTCACAACCCTCGGCATCCGCGCCAGCCGCTCGAGGAACTCGCCGAGCTGGTGGTAGGAGGCTTCCGCGTTCACCGCGATCGGGATCTCGACGTAATAGTCCTTGACCTGGCCCTCGCGCGGCTGGAAGAGCGCCACGCCGAGCCCGGCCTGCGTCCCCGCGTCGTGGAGCGAGCGGTAGAGGGTCGGCAGCTCCCGCTCGCTCGGGAGCCGGTCCTTCAGGATCGCGACCTTCACCTCGAGTTCGGCCATCTCGCGCCGGGTGCGCGCGAGGTCGGCGACCAACGCCCGGGCCTTCACGACCTCATCGCCGAGCGAGGCGTTCTGCGCGCGGAGCTGCGCCAGCTTCGTGTCGAGCGGTGAGAGCAGGAGGAAGTACGACGCCGCGCCGATGATCACGAGGCCGAAGATGCCGAGGACGATCTTCTGGGGCTTGGGGGCGTTGACGATCGGATCGAAAAGGGGCGGGAGTGCCATGCTAGCCCTCGAAGCGGCAGGTGACCTCGAAGGTCACCAAGGGAGACGGCCGGGCCAAGTCGCGCCGGGACACCACGATGTCGACCTCCTTGAACTTGCCGGAGTTGCGCAGGTTCTGCATGAAGTCGGCCACAGCGGTCGTGGAGAACGCCGAGCCGGACACCTTGAGGACCAGGTTCCGATCCTCGATGCCCGTGATCCAGAGGTCTTTCGGCACCATGCTGGCGAAGGTGTCGACGAGCACGATCGTCCGCGCCTGCCCCTTCGTGAGCTCCTGGAGCACGGCGAGCCGCTTGCGCAGGTCCTCGGTCTGCTCCTTCACCTGGGCGCCCTGACCGAGCGTTGCCTTGAGCTGCGTGAGCTCCCGGGTCTTCTTGTCGATCTCCTCGGTCAGCACCGACTCCTCGCTGGAGAGCATCCACCACCAGACGCCGATGCCGCCGGCGGCGACCAGGTAGACGATGAGGAAGAGCCACCCGAGATTGAAGGCCGGAAGGGCGGGCAGCGCAAAGCCGGCCCCCCGGCGCTTCGCCTCGGGCGCGAGGTTGATCCGGATCATTTCGCCTTGTCTCCCGGCCGCCGGAGCGCGAGACCCACCGCGACCGCCAGCGCCGGGCCTGCGGCGTTGACGTCCTCGGTGTACTGCGGGTCCACCTCGATCCGCTCGAACGGCCGCGCGAGCTCGACTGGGATGCCCCAGTTCGACGACAGGTAGTCGTTCAGGCCCGGGAGCAGAGAGCACCCGCCCGCGAGCACGATCCTTCCGATCCGCTCCGACTCCGCGGTGGAGGCGAAGTAGTCGAAGGTCCGCTGCACCTCGAGGGAGAGCTCGCGCGACACCGCCTCGAGCGCGGGGACGACCGCCTCCCAGCGGACGCCGACGTCGCGGCCGAGCTTGGCCGCCTCCGCCTGCTCGAAAGGGACCTTCAGCTGCTGCGCGATAGCCTGGGTGTAGTTGTTGCCGCCGAACGGAATGTCGCGCGCGAAGATCGTCGAGCCGCCGCGCACGACGTTGGTCTTCATGAACGACGCGCCGATGTCGATGAGAGCGACGGCCTCGTGCCGGTCATCGGGGTAGTTGAGCTCGAACTGATTGCCGAGCGCGAAGCTGTCCACGTCCACGATCGACGGCCGGAGCCCCGCCTGCTCCACCACCGCCGCGTACTCGAGGACCTTCGACTTCTTCACCGCGACGAGGATGAGGTCGAGCAGGCTGTCGTGCTTGCCGACGCCGTGATAGTCGAGGAAGACCTCGTCGATGGCGAACGGAATGTGGTGCTCGGCCTCGAGCTGGACCACGTCGTGCACGTCTCTGGGAGGCACCTCGGGGATCTGGATCTTCTTGATGATGAGCTCGCGACCGCAGATGGCGATCACGGTCTCCTTCCCGCTGACGCCGGCCTTCGCGACTGCGCTCCGAATGGCGTCCGCCACCGTTCCTGAATCTTTGATGGAACCGTCGGCGATGGCGTCGGGCGGCAGCGGCGCGATTCCGAGCGCCTCGATCCGGTACGTGCCACCCGTTTCCTTGAGCTTGAGCGCCTTAACGGCACTCGATCCGATGTCGAGCCCGAAGACATCCGAAGCCTTGCGGAAAAACGCCATGTTTAAACGCCTTTCTCCCTCGTGGTTAAGTAGTATAGGCGCCGCGCGTCGGGGGGCCAATATTTTCCCACGCACTATATTTGGCGCCGAGACCCTACCTCGCCCCCAGGGGTGGATTGAGCCCGCCGGTCCACTACGGACGAATGACCAGTCTAGCGCAACGCGCCTCAGCGCTCGCGCCAGTTCGACATCGCGTGGAGGACCCGAACGCCCGCCGACGGCCGGCCCGGCAAGCGGCGCCGCCTGACGACAACCTCGACTGTCCGCAAGACGGCACTGGACGAGCCCGTGGATCGCAGGACGACGACCCCGTTGGCGTCACGCGCGGCATCCGCGTCGGGCGGCTGGCCGGTCAGCGCGGCATCGGCCGCCTCGGCGTCGTTGCGGATCACGACCGTGTAAGTCCCCGCCGGGTGCTCGAGCCCCGGGAGCGCCGCGGCGGGGAGGCCCGGCAGCACGACCCACGGATCGCGGGCGCTGGAGCCCTCGAGGAGCGCGCTCCATGAATCCTCCGCGTCGCTGGCCGCGACGAGCGCGGCGTAGCCGATCTCGAGCCCCGCCTCGGCGAGCCAGCGGGCGCGCGCGCCGTCGGCGAGGTTCCGCGCGATGGCAGGCTCGAGCGCGCTCACGGAGAGGAGGGCGAGGGCGAGGCCGCTCAGCGTCATGAGGACGATCAGCGACAGGATCAGGGCGATGCCGCGCTGGTCCCGGTGCAGGATCACGGCCGCGGCGCGAGCACGGTCGCGAGCTCGACGCGGCGCTCGCCGCCCGACGCCTCACGGTAGGACACCGCCACGCGCACCGTCTTGCAGGTCACGGTCGTCGGGGCCGCCTCGGCGCAGCCAGGGCCTCCCCGGTCGGCCACCGTCGTCTCCCGCCGGAATCCTTCGGCGTCGGCGATCGTTCTGTAGTCCTCGCGCGTGGTCCCCGGAGCGAGCTGCGGATCGTCCCAGTCCGCTAGCCCGACGCTCCGGAGGCGCTCGAGGCGTGCCTCGCCGAGGAGCACGGCGGCCGTCTCGGCGCGGCCCCGGTCGACGCTGACCGTGGCGTACTGGAGGCCCGTGACGATGGCCACGAGCCCGACCGACAGCACACACGTCGCGACCAGGACCTCGGCGAGCGAGACGCCACGCGCGTCGGTCATGGCTTTGCGGACCTTTGGACAACGCGGGGCTGGGGCCCCGCCGTCCGAGGCGAGCCTATGATCAAGTCGCGGGGTCCGCGAGGCCGGCGCGCACCGTGGGTGGCCTGAGCCAGGCGCGCGTCGGTCATCGCACGCTCACGCGGCCCGAGGCCGCGACGACAACGCGCCGCGTGCGGCCGCTGGCCGGGTCCGTGACCGCGTAGCTTCCGGCGGGCGTCGCCGCGCCGAGGTGGCTCCACACCACTTCTGGCCCCGCATCGCTCACGAGCGCGCCGCCCGCGAGCCGGATCGCCTGCGCACCGGGCGCGGCGAGGGGGACGCCGCTGCACGCGGCGCCGCTCGCGCGACCGAAGCGCACGACGCCGCGGGCGACGGAGACACAGACCGGGGCGTTGAGGGCGATCGCGAGCAGCCGTCCGTGACCGAGGGCGGAGGCGAGCTCCGTGGCCGCGGCCCGCAGCGTCGCCTCGCGCCAGTAGCCAATCAGCGACGGCACCGCGAGCCAGCAGAGGACCGTGAGCACAGAGAGCGCGACGACGAGCTCGAGGAGCCCGAAGCCCCGCGCGTCTAGCCGCCGAATCCCCGCAGGTACCACGCCACCACCCTCTCGCCCCAGAGCAGGCCGGTGGCACCACCAAATGCAAGGAAGGGACCAAAGGGGATCGGGTCCTTGCGACCGCGGAGGCCGGTCGCGAGCAGGGTGATCGCCAGCACGCCGCCCAGGGTGACCGCGACGAACAGGCTGAATAGCAGGACCTTCCAACCAAGAAACGCGCCAAGCATTGCGCCAAGTTTCATGTCGCCTCCGCCCATCCCCCGGGGCTGGACCAGGATGATCGCGAAGAAGACTCCGCCGCCGACGGCCGCGCCGATCACGGCGTCGAGCCACACCCCGGTGCCCACGCCGATGAGCACCCCCGCCACGATTCCGGGCAGCGTGATCGCGTCGGGGATGATCTGGTGCTCGAGGTCGATCGCGGCGATCGCGATGAGCGTGGCGAGCAGCGCCGAGGCGACGACGAAACGCCCGGTGGGGCCGAACGCGAGCCAGGCACCGAGGAAGGCGATGCCGGTGAGCAACTCGACGGCCGGATAGCGCCGCGAGATCGCGACCGCGCAGGCCCGACACCGCCCGCGCAGCGCCAGGAACGAGAGCACGGGAACGTTGTCGTACCAGGCGATCGCGGCGCCACAGGCCGGGCACGCCGAGGCCGGCCGCCAGAGGCTGCGCCGCTCCGGTAGGCGCGCGATCACGACGTTCAGGAAGCTGCCGATCACGAGCCCGAACAGGAGGACGGCGGCGGACGCCGCGCCCGGCGCGGCCTCGACGAGCGGCGCCTCCACGGCCCTACCAGGTCTCGATCGCCCACGGGCTGGCGCGGCTGGCCATCACCGGGTCGAGCATCCGGAGGATGCCGAGCGCCGTGCGGGCGGCGTCGTGCTGCCCCATCTCGCTGAAGAATCGGACCAGCCCGGACCACGGATGCGCCATGTCCCACTTGATCCCGATCGCGCGCCTGAGGTACGGCAGGGACTCCGCCGGGTGGCCCGTGTCGCCGATGGCGTAGCCGAGGTTGGTGTTGACGAAGGGACTGTTGGGGTTGATCTTCTCGGCGCGCCTGAGCACGTCGAGCGCCTCGCCGGGCCGGCCGAGGGACATCAGCGTCGCGCCCATGTTCGTGAGCGCGTCCGCGTCGTTCGGGTGGCGTTTCAGGTACTTCTCGTACGATGCGGCCGCTTCCTTGTACTCTCCCTTCATCGCGTGAATGTAGCCGAGGTGGTGATAGGCCTTCACGTTATCGGGTCGGATCACCAGCGTGCGCTCGAAGTGTTGGAGGGCCTCCTCGGCGAGACCACGGTTGCCGAGGTAAGCACCGAGGTTCCCGTGACAGATCGAGCAGTCCGGCTCGGAGTCGACCGCGTATCGCCAGAGTGTGTCGGTGTTGCGCCAGACCTGGGCCTGCTGGAACGAGAGCCCGGCGAGTCCGATGCCCGCCACGAGGCCCGTCACCGCGAGCGCCCGCACGAGACTCGGACGGAACGCGCCGGCCGCGGCCTCGCGCGCAAAGACGCCGGCGGCGCCGCCGAGGAGCAGCGAGAGCGCGATCGCGGGCAGATAGCTGTATCGGTCGTGGGTCAGCTGGTGCCCCGAGTGGATGAGGCCGATGACTGGCCCGAGGGCGACCACGTAACACGCCCACACCGTGAGCCCGGCCGGCCAGCGCCGACGGAGGGCGAGGACGGTCACCGTGATCAGCGTCACGGCGAGAGCCGGCAGCAGGAAGCGCGGCGCGAGCGGGTTGACCCTCACGGGAAGCTCGTAGAGGGGCGAGAGCTGGAGCGGCAGGACGGTCTTCTCCGCGTAGAACCAGAGGCTGTTGAACATCATGCCGATCCGCGCGCTGAGCGGATAGCGTTCCAGCGGCGTGATGAAATGGTTCACGTTCTGCGCGTAGTAGGTGACGGCCGCGCCGGCGCCGCCCAGGACGGCGAAGGGGATCTTCTCGAGCAAGGTCCGCCGGTCGAATCGCCGCAGCGGATAGATGTCGAGGAGGATCAGCATCGCGGGAAGCACCATCACGCTCGCCTTCGAGGCCAGGGCGAGGAGGTAGAGGCCAGAGGCTCCGATCAAGAGCCAGCGGCGCCGGCGGCCGGTCGCGTCCGACATCTTGAGATACGCGAGAAGCGTGAGAAAGAGGAAGAGCCCCGAGAGCACGTCACGGCGCTCCGTCGCCCAGGCGACCGACTCGGCGCGGAGGGGATGGAGCACGAAGAAAAGGGTTCCCGCGACGGCCCCGACACGGAGCGGCGCGCCGGCGAGGGGCGTGGCCTTCTGGAGGATGCGGAGCGCCACAAGGTAGAGGGCCGCCGCGCCCGCGGCGTGCACGAGCAGGCTCGTCAGATGGTAGCCCATGGGGTTCATGCCCCACAGCACGTAGTCGAGGCCGAACGTCATCCACGTGAGCGGGATGTAGTGGCCCAGCAACACGGTCGTGAAGAAGTACCTGAACTGGGCCATCCCGAGCCCCCGGTACGCGGGATTCTGGTACAGGTTCAACTGGTCGTCCCACTCGACGAAGTCGTTCCAGAGGACGGGAGAGAACACGACGAGGGTGACCACCGAGAGCGCGAGCGGGATTCCCCAGACGGTGAGCGTGTGGCTCACCAGCCGGCTCAGGGTCGGCACGAGCGGATGCCCGGCCGTCCGTGACTCCGGCGCCGCCACGACGACGCTTTCCATTCTCGACCTCACGTCCTTCTCACCTCTGGCAGAGACGGCATTCGGATCCCGAGGACCTCGTAGCAAACCAGACGGGGGAGGGTCGGCCCTCCCCCGTCAGGTGGAACGGCTGCTCGGGCGTTACGGCAGCGAGACGGTCGCGCCGTCGCCGACCGCGGAGATGTTGAAGGTTCCCGCGCCCGTGCTCGCCGTGTACGCGTACGTGCCCGTCGGCGTCCAGCCGGACGGCACGCTCGGCGTGCTCGCCAGGAACGGTCCGGCCGTCTGGCTCTGGCCGTTGGTCACGACCACCGTGAGCTGCGTGAGCGCCGTGGGGGTATTGCCCATGTGGGCGGAATAGATCGACACCGCGGAGGCGATAGCCCGGGCGTCGGCCTGGGCCTTGGCGATCCGCGCCCGCGCCTGCACGTTGGCGTAGAGCGGGATGGCGATGGCCGCCAGGATGCCGATGATCGCCACGACGATCATCAGCTCGATCAAGGTGAAGCCTCGCTGATTCCCTGCTTCGCACCGTCTCTTCGTCCACCACTGAATCATGGAGCCCTCCTTAGGACTTGGGTAATGAGGTCTTCGGTCAGGCTCTCCAGTGGCATCTTCCATGCCAGACGGTTGCGCCGCTCCAGATCCCTTGTTTCTTCAAGCATTACCGGCGTCGAGGTATCCAGAAATCGATGAGTTCTTGACCGTGGTGGTCACCCCAGGTGACGGAATCCGTCATCGATGTGGCACGCCTCACGCGGAGGTCGATCGGGCCGCGAATTTCTGGAGCTTGTAGCGGAGCTGGCGGAAGCTCACGCGGAGGAGCTCGGCCGCACGCGTCTGCACCCCACCGGTTCGCGCCAGCGCGAGGTGGATGTAACGCTGCTCGATCTGGTCGAGCGTCGCCTCGAGGTCGAGCCCGCTCTCAGGAATCTCGACCGCGATGTCGAGGACGTCGCGGGGCCGCCGGAGGTCAGGCGGGAGCGCGTCCACGTCGAACACCTCGCCGCTCCCGAGGACCAGCGCGCGCTCGATCACGTTCTCGAGCTCGCGGATGTTGCCGGGCCACCGGTAGCTCTCGAGGATCGCGAGCGCCGCGGGGGTCACGGTGCGCACGGACTGGCCGAGCTCCGCCGACCGGTGCTTGATGAAGTGGGCGACGAGCAGCGGGATGTCCTCGCGCCGCTCGCGCAGCGGCGGGATGTGGATCGGGATGACGTTGAGGCGGTAGAAGAGATCCTCTCGGAGGATCCCGTCCTGCACGGCCTTCGCGACGTCGCGGTTCGATGCCGCGATCAAGCGCACGTCCACCTTGACGTCCTTCGTGTCCCCGACGCGCCGGATCTCGCGCTCCTGGATCACGCGCAGGAGCTTCACCTGGAGCGAGGGGGGGACCTCCGTGACCTCGTCGAGGAAGAGCGTGCCGCCGTTGGCGGCCGAGAAGAGGCCCACGGTGCTCGCGACCGCGCCCGTGAACGCCCCCTTGACGTGACCGAAGAGCTCCGACTCCATCAGGGTCTCTGGGATCGCGCCGCAGTTGACCGAGACGAACGGCCCGTTCCGGCGGGGGCTCTCCGCGTGGACGGCGCGGGCGACGAGCTCCTTGCCGGTGCCGCTCTCGCCCGTGACGAGCACGGTGGACAGGCTGTCGGCGGTCTTCCGGATGGTCTCGAAGATCTCGAGCATCTGGCGGCTCCCGCCGACGAAGTTGTCGAGGCGCCGCTCGCTGCGGAGCTGCCGCTTGAGCGCCTGGTTCTCGTCCCTGAGGCGCTTGCGCTCCAGCGCGTTCGCGAGGACGAGCTTGATCTCGTCCATCTTGAACGGCTTGGTGATGTAGTCGTACGCGCCGAGCTTCATCGCCTCCACCGCCGTCTCGGTGGACGCGAACGCGGTGATGACCACCACGACGGTCTCGGGCGAGTGCTCCTTCGCCGCCCGGAGCACCGCGAGGCCGTCCACCTCCCGCATCCGGAGGTCGGTGATGATCAGGTCGAACACCTCACGCGAGAGGGTCTCGATCGCCTGCGCGCCGCCCTCGACGACCGCGACGTCGTGGCCCTCCTGCTTCAGCATGATCGCGAGGAGGTCGCGCATGCTGCGCTCGTCGTCCACCACGAGGACCCGGGCGTCAGGCATCGCGGACGGGGAGGGTGACCATGAACGTCGTGCCGACCCCGGGGGTGCTGCGTAGGTCGATCTCACCGCCGTGCTCCTGCACGATCCGGTGCACGAGCGAGAGCCCAAGGCCCGTGCCCTCGGGCTTCGTGGAGAAGAAGGGCTCGAACACGTGGGGGAGGTCGTCGGCCGCGATGCCGGCGCCGGTGTCGCTCACCCAGAGCTCCAGGACGCGGCCGGGCGCCTCGGCGGCCCCGACGCGCAGCTCGCCCCCCTCGGGCATCGCGTCGACGGCGTTGAGGCAGAGGTTCCAGACGACCTGCTTGAACTGCTGCGGATCCACGCGCCAGACGACCGGGGGCGCGAACTCCCGCACGATCTTGAGGCTGCCGGGCCTCGCGCGATGCTCGAGGAGCACGAGGGCTTCCTCCAGGGCGTCGGCGACGTTGACGGTCTCGAGGGTCAGCGGCGCCGGGCGCGCGTACTCGAGGAAGCTCTTGATGATCTGGTTCAGCCGCTCGGATTCGCGCATGACGATCTGCGAGAGCCGGTCGCGTGCCTCGCCGGCGGTGGCGGGCCCCGCGAGCACCTCGATCGCGCCCGTGAGCGAGGCCAGTGGGTTGCGGATCTCATGAGCGATGTTCGCGGCCATCCGGCCGAGCGTCGCCAGCCGGTCGGCCTGGCGCATCCGCGCCTCCAGCTGACGGATCGCCGAGAGGTCTTCGCAAGCCCCGATGAGTCCGAGCCGCTCGCCGTCGCCGGCGCGGAGCGCCGAGAAGGTGACCCGCACGGGCGCGGCGGCGGCCCCCGGCCGGCGCAGGGTGGTCTCGTGCAGGGAGGACAGGCGAGGGTTGGCGTCGATGGCGGCCGCGATGGCGTCGAGCGCGATCGTCTCACCGAACAGCGCCGACCATGGGCGGCCGATCGCATCGGCTGCGCGGCGGCCCGTGATCTCCTCGGCGGCGCGGTTGAACGCGGTGACCCGGTGCCTGCGGTCGAGCGCGATGAGGCCGGTGCCCACCGACTGGAACACGAGGTCCTTGAAGGCCTGCAGGTCGACGAGCTCGCGCCGTGTCGCGCGGAACCGCTCGGCGAGCCCCCCGGCGACGATGGCGACCACGAGGAACGTCCCCGAGTTCATGAACATCGTCAAGAGCTCGAGGCCGCTGGTCTCCCCGGGCGCGTCGAAGAAGAAGCTCGTCGGCAGGACGGTGCGGGCCAGCACGACGCTGGTGTACAGCACGCTCGAGGCAGCGGCCATCGCGAGTCCCCCCACGCGCGACAGGAGCACGCACGCCGCGGTGACCGAGAGCACGTAGAGGAAGGCGAAGATCGATCGGCCGCCGCCCGTCGCCGCCACCACGGCCGTGACGAGGACCACGTCCAGCAGGCAGAAGAGCCACGCGATGTGGCGTGGCTCCCGGAGGGCGCGGAACAGGAGCAGGGCAGCGGACGAGGCCACCGCCACCAGCAGCGCGAGCGCCAGGACGACGGGCTGCTGGCCGGGGATGAGATCGGATGGCAGGAGCGGGCCGAGGGCCAGGAGCAGCGCGGCGAGCCCGAGGCGCGCCCAGAAGAACCCGCGCAACAACCCGTCGTGCGTGAGCGCCTTCACTACTTCATCAACGTGACCAGCTTGAAGATCGGCAGGTACATCGCCACGACCAGTCCGCCGACGACCACGCCCAGGAAGACGATCATCAACGGCTCGAGCAGCGACGTGAGCGCGGTGACCGCAGTGTCCACCTCGTCGTCGTAGAAGTCGGCGATCTTCTGCAGCATCTGATCGAGCGCTCCGGTGTTCTCGCCGACGCTGATCATGTGCACCACCATGGGCGGGAACACGGTGCTCCCGCGGAGCGGCTCCGAGAGCGTGCGGCCGGAGGTGACGGCGGTGCGCGCGGTCATCACCTCGCGCTCGACGACGCGGTTACCAGCCGAGCGGGCGGTGATGAGCAGCCCCTCGAGGATCGGCACGCCGGAGGAGATCAGCGTGCCAAGCGTGCGGGTGAACCGCGCCACCGCCACCTTGCGGATGAGCATGCCGACGACCGGGATCTTCAGGAGGAACGCGTCGATCACCTTGCTGCCCTGGTCGGTCGCGTAGTAGCGCTTGATCGCATAGATGACGCCCGCGCCCGCCAGCACCATGAAGATGATGTACCGCTGCGTGAAGTCCGAGAGCCACATGACGATCATCGTCGGCAGCGGGAGGTCCGCGCCGAGCCCCTGGAACATCTTTGCAAACGTGGGAATGACGAAGATCATCATGAAGATGATCACGAGGCACGCGACGCCGATGATCGTGACCGGGTAGACCATCGCGCCCTTGACCTTGCTCTTGAGCTTGGCGGCCTTCTCGATGTAGCCCGACAGGCGCTGCAGCACGACGTCGAGCACGCCGCCCGACTCACCGACCTGGAGCATGTTCGTGAACAGGTCGTCGAAGACCCTCGGGTACTTCCGGAACGACTCCGCGAGCGTGGCGCCGCCCTCGACCTCCCGCGCGATCCGCCCCGTCACCTCGCGGAGCGTCTTCGAGTCGCTCTGCTCGGACAGGATCGAGAGGCACTGCGCGATCGGCAGCCCCGCGTCGACCATCGTCGAGAACTGCCGTGTGTAGATGGCGAGGTCCTTGTCCTTGACTGAGCCGCCGACCTTCTTGGCCGCGGCCGCCTTCGCCTGCCGCTCCTGGACCGACGTGGCGACCACGCCTTTCGCACGGAGCGCGGCGACGGCGCCCGGCCGGTCGTCGGCCTCGATCTCGCCGGCGACGGCGCCCGCCGCCGACCGGCCACGGTACGCAAACACGGGCATGGTGTCCTCCTAACGCTTCGCGAAGGGTGAACCGCCGGCCGCTGCCGTCGCCGGAGCGCTGCCGGGCTCGTGGCTGAGGAGCTGCAAGAGCTCCTCGGAGAGCGTCGATCGGTTCAACCCGTCCTCGCGCGTGATGAGCTTCCGCCTGATGAGGTCGGCCAGCGACTGGTTCATCGTCTGCATGCCGAACTTCTGCCCGGTGGCGATCGCCGAATAGACCTGGTGAATCTTCTCCTCCCGGATGAGATTCCGGATCGCGGGTGTGGCCACCATGATCTCCATCGACATGACGCGCCCGCCGCCGACCTTCGGGATCAGCGTCTGCGACAGCACGCCCTCGAGCACGAGGGCGAGCTGGGCGCGCACCTGAGCCTGCTGGGACGTCGGGAAGACGTCGATGATGCGGTTCATCGTCTGGGCGCAGGAGTTCGTGTGCAGGGTGCCGAAGGTCAGGTGGCCGGTCTCCGCGATCGTCAGCGCCGCCGCGATCGTCTCGAGGTCGCGCATCTCGCCCACGAGGACCACGTCCGGGTCCTGCCGGAGGATGGACTTGAGGGCCCGCTGGAACGAGTTCGTGTCTGAGAAGACCTCGCGCTGGTTCACGAGACAGGACTTGTGCGGGTGGACGAACTCGATCGGGTCCTCGATCGTCATGATGTGCTCGTGGCGCTCGGTGTTGATCTTGTCGATCATCGCGGCGAGCGTCGTGGACTTGCCCGATCCCGTCGGCCCGGTGACGAGGACGAGCCCCTTCGGACGGTCCGCGAGCTGCTGCACGATCGTCGGGAGCCCGAGCTCGTCGAAGGTGCGGATCTTGAAGGGGATGATCCGGATCGCGGCGCCCACCGCGCCCCGCTGACGGAACACGTTGCAGCGGAAGCGCGCGAGCCCCTGGATCCCGAACGAGAGGTCGAGCTCGTTCTCCTCCTCGAACTTCTGCTTCTGTCCCTCGTTCAGGATGCTGTAGGCGAGCCGCTGTGTGTCCGGGGGTGCCAGCTGCTCGAATTGCGTGAGCTGGGTCAGGCGCCCGCTGATTCGGAGCTGCGGGTACGTGCCGCTCGTGATGTGCAGGTCCGACGCCCCACGGTCCACCAAGATCTGCAGCAGATCGGCCATATTCGCGGCCATCGTTCCCCCCTTCGTCTTGGATCGCGACTCGCTACGCCAGGGTGACCCGCAGCACCTCTTCGATGGTCGTGGTCCCGTCCAGCACCTTCAGGAGCCCCGACTGGCGCAGCGTCTTCATACCCTGGGACTGGGCGACCTCGCGGAGCTCGGCGGTCGGCGCGTTCCGGAGGATCGCGTCCCGGAGCTCCTCGGAGATCGGCATGACCTCGTAGATCGCGACGCGGCCCTTCATGCCGGTAAAGTTGCACGCCGGGCAGCCCTTGCCCTTCGAGAAGGTGACCTTGCCCTTCCCCGTCGGAACGTGGCCGTAGGGCACGAGGCTCTCCTCGTCGCCCTCGTACGGTTCCTTGCACGCGGTGCAGATCTTGCGGCCGAGGCGCTGGGCCAGGAGGAGGAGGAGGGATGACGCCACCAGGAACGGCTGGATGCCCATGTCGAGGAGCCGCGCGATCGTGGACGGGCAGTCGTTCGTGTGCAGCGTCGAGAACACGAGGTGACCGGTCAGCGCGGCGCGGATCGAGATCTGCGCCGTCTCGAGGTCGCGGGTCTCACCGACGAGGATGACGTCGGGGTCCTGGCGCAGGAAGGAGCGCAGCGCCGCCGCGAAGGTCCGGCCCACGCCGTCGTTGATCTGCACCTGGTTGACGCCCTTCAGGTTGTACTCGACGGGATCCTCGGCGGTCATGATGTTGTGCTCGGGCGAGTTGATCGTGTGGATGGCCGAATAGAGCGTGGTCGTCTTGCCCGAGCCCGTCGGCCCCGTGATGAGGACCATGCCGTACGGTTGGTGGATCGCCCCGGTGAACTTCTCCAGGCTCCATTCGTCGAAGCCGAGCTGCGTGAGGTCGAGCTTCAGCGCGTCCTTGTCGAGGATCCGGAGGACCGCCTTCTCGCCGAAGATCGTCGGCAGGGTCGACACGCGAAAGTCGATCTCGCGGGTGCTGTACCGGAGCTTGATGCGCCCGTCCTGCGGCATGCGGCGCTCGGAGATGTCCAGGTTCGACATGATCTTGAGGCGCGAGAGGATCGCGGACTCGAGACGTTTGGGCGGCGAGAGCATCTCGTGGAGCACGCCGTCGATCCGGAACCGGATCCGGAACACCTTCTCGTACGACTCGAAGTGGATGTCCGAGGCGCCCTTCTGGATCGCGTCCACGAGCACCATGTTGACGAGCTTGACGACCGGCGCCTCGTCGGCCGACTCCTTCAGCTCGAAGGTGTCGATCTTGGCGCTGTCCTCGTCGCCCTCCACGACCTCGACGTTGGAGAGGTCCGTCGACATGTCCTGCATGACGCTGGCGATCGCCTCGGTCTTCGACTCGTAGTGACGGTCGATCGCCTTCTTGATCGCCGTCTGCGAGGCGACGAGCGGCAGCACCTGGAGGTTCGTCATGAAGGAGATGTCGTCCAGCGCGAACACGTTGGTCGGGTCGGCCATCGCGAGCGCGAGCGAGTTCCCCATCCGCCGGACCGGCAGCACCTCGTACTTCTTCGCGATCGCCGCCGGGACGAGCTTCAGGACCTCCAGATCGATCTCGAGTTGCGAGAGGGTGATGGACGGCACGCCATACTGGCGCGAGAGGAAGCCGATCAGCTGCTCCTCGTTGATGAACCCGAGCCGGATCAGGATGGAGCCGAGCTTCTCGGTCGAGCCCTTCTGCTCGACCAGAGCCTTCTGGAGCTGCTCCTGACCGAGCAGACCGTCGGCGACGAGGAGGTCCCCGAGCCGCCGGTTGACAGGCTGACCGAGCTTTACTTGCTGCGCCATCGTAGCCTTTTACTTTACCGCACCTAAGCGTTTCAGCGTATCTGTAAAGGCTTTGTAGGCGTCGTCCTGGTAGAGGACGAAGGCGATCCGTTTGAGGCTCGACCCCCCCGCCTGGAGGTGCTCGACCACGGCCTTGAGCATCACGTCGGCGCAGGTGGTCGGCGGGACGTGTCCGACGCCCGTGCCGAGCGCGGGGAGTGCCAGCGAGGTAATGCGGTGCTTGGTCGCCAGGCCGAGCACCGCGCGAGTGGTCGCACCGATCCTGTCGCCGTCGGTCTTGAGGTCGGGGCCCATGACGGCCGCGTGGATGACGTGCGTGGCCGCGAGGTTGCCCCCCGTCGTCAGGACGGCCTCGCCGACCTCGACCGGGCCCTGCCGAATCGCCTCCTCCTCGATGATCACGCCGCCCTTGCGCTTGATGGCGCCGGCCACGCCGGTGCCCATCGCAAGGGTCGAGTTCGCGGCGTTGACGATCGCATCGACCTCCCAGTCGGTGATGTCACCGCGCTCGATCGAGATGGAGGACTGCCCGACCTTGAGTTTCATGGCGCTCCCCGGCCGCGCTCCTGCGCCTTGACCGCCTCCCATGCCCGCTCGAGCGCGTCGGGCGGCACCGCGTCGACCGACTCGCCCCGCGCGGCGAGACCCGCCTCCATCGCGGTGAAGCGTCGCCGGAATTTCTCGATCGCGCCCTGCAGCGCCTCCTCGGCGTCGATCGAGGACAGCCGCGCCACGTTCACGAGTGAAAAGAGCGCGTCACCGAGCTCCTCCTGGATCCTCTCGGCCTCGCCCGAAGCGAGCGCGTCACCGGCCTCGCGGATCTCTTCCTCCACCTTCGCCCACGCGGCGCGTGCGTCCGGCCAGTCGAAGTTGACGCGCGCGGCCTTCGCCTGGAGCCGCTGGGCGCGGAGGAGCGAGGGGAGCGAGCGAGGGACACCGTCGATCACCGACCGCGGGCGACCGCTCGCCCTGGCCTCGCGCTGCTTGATCGCCTCCCACTGCACGAGGACCTCCGACGCCGTGCCGACGGTGGCGTCGCCGAAGACGTGCGGGTGACGGCGCACCATCTTGTCGATGAGGCGGCGCAAGAGGGCGGCCATGGCGAATTCGCCGACCTCCTCGGCCAGGCGCGAGTGAAAGACGACCTGGAACAGGAGGTCGCCGAGCTCTTCCTCGAGCGCGCGTGGGTCACCGGCCTCGATCGCCTCGAGGACCTCGTAGGCCTCCTCGAGCAGAAAGGGCTTCAGGGAGGTCCGGGTCTGCTCGCGGTCCCACGGGCACCCGCCGGGACTGCGCAGGCGGGCCATCACGTCGAGGAGTCGGTCGAAGAGAACACCGGGGGACTCGGTCATGTCCGTTCCTGAGGGTAAGCAATTATACAGCAGCGGTTTTCGCGTATGCTAGGTTCGGCGCGATGGGCCCGGAAGAACCCGAGGGAACCTTCAAGGTAAGTGACCGCCGCCGGCGGTCGTCGGATGACGAGCCGCCTCACCCGGCCGTCTCCCGCCCCGAGCCGGCCGCTGCCCGCCCGGAGGAGTCTCGGAAGCCCATGCCCGAGCCGGTCCCCGGCCCGGGCGGGGAGCCCGAGCGCAGCCTTGTCGGGCTCTTCATGATGCTGGCGAGCTCCGCGGTGGTCTCGCTGGGAGATGCGCCCGATCCCCTCACGGGCCAGCGCCGTCGCGATCTCGAGAACGCCGCGGACGCGATCGATCTCTTGGCCCTCCTTCGCGAGAAGACCGAGGGCCATCGCTCGCCGGAGGAGACCCAGGTCCTGGGGGAGTTGCTTTACGATCTCCAGCTTCGCTACGTGAACGCGACGAAGCGGTCCGGACCACCACCCGCCCCGGCTCGACCGTAACGGCGTCGATCCCGTCCGGCATGCGCCAGCGTAGAACGCCAAGCGCGGCCGGATCCAGGAGAACGCGCAACAGCACGGCGGGCAGCCGCTGTCGGCCGACGGCGAACTCGGTGACCTCGAGTCTCAGGTAGCGCCGCTCCCGTCGCGCGGGCTCGGGCTCCAGCCGAGGACGGACGCCCACCCGGAGCCACACGCGATGATCGAGCCACCCGGCCGGCAGGATCCCGCCAATCAGCGCGAGGGGCGACTCTCCCATCAGGTGGCGAAGCGGGAGCCTCGCGCGGAACTCGGCGACCCCGTCACCGCCGAGACGCAGTGCCATCTCCGTGAGGGGCAGCTCGGCGCTCTCGGGGAGGTGGCGCGAGAGGAAGGCGTTGAGCTCGCCCTCGGACAGTACGATGGGCTCGCCGGCCTTGTCGCCTCGGCGGGCACCGCGACGGGCAATCTCGAAGATTTTCTGCTGGGCCCTGACGCCCTCGACCGGACTGGTCTCAGCGGACGGGAACTCCGGGGCCCTGAGGGTCTGGACGGCGCCCCAGAGCGTGGCGCCGAACGTGGCGGTGAGAAGCACGAGGGTCAGGCAGCCGATGCAGCCGAGCTTCATGCCACGACCCTACCATCCCGAGCCTGATCAGCCATTAGATTGCCGCACTTACGCGTATTTAGGGCATGACTTGACACATTCCCACTCACTTGATATATGAAGTATGTACTCAAGTTACCCGGCTGCGAGACCGGGAGAGGAGCAGAAGGAGGAAACGCGTATGGCACTGGAGCGTTGGCGTCCGTTCGCAACCATCGAGCGTTGGGAGCCTTTCCGCAACGTGTCCGATGTCCAGGGCGAGATGAACCGCCTCTTCGACAGCTTCTTCGGGCGGCCGGTCTCCACCGCGGCAGGCACGCGCGCGTGGGCGCCCGTGTTCGACATGTACGAGACGAAGGACGAGCTCGTGCTGAACGTCGAGCTGCCTGGGGTGCGCGAGAAGGATATCTCGCTTTCGATCACGGGCGACCTGCTCACCGTGAAGGGTGAGCGCGCGTTCAACCAGGAGCTGAAGGACGAGAATTACGTCCACCTGGAGCGGGTCTACGGGAAGTTCGAGCGGTCGATCCAGTTGCCGATGCCCGTCCAGGCCGATCGTGTGAAGGCGACCTTCCGCGACGGGGTGCTCGAAGTGAAGCTCCCGAAGGCGGAAGAGGTCAAGCCGAAGGACATCAAGATCGACATTCTATAAGTCGCCTGCGCGTGACCGGCGCGGGCCCGCGAGGGCCCGCGCGGGGACGCGCCGGCAGAGGGAGATCGAACATGGCGAAGGTGATCGGTATCGACCTGGGGACGACCAACTCCGTGGTGGCCGTCGTCGAGGGCGGCAACCCCAGCGTGATCGCGAACCAGGAGGGCAGCCGGCTCACGCCCTCGGTCGCCGGTTTCACGAAGGAGGGCGAGATCCTCGTGGGCCAGGTGGCGAAGCGGCAGGCCATCACGAACCCCGAGAACACGGTGTTCTCGATCAAGCGGTTCATGGGGCGCCGGTACGACGAGGTCCTGCAGGAGATCAAGCTCGTCCCATACAAGGTGGTCAAGGCCGCGAACGGTGACGCGCGGGTCGAGATCCGCGGAAAGCAGTACTCCCCACCGGAGATCTCCGCCATGATCCTCCGGAAGCTGAAGGAGGCCGCCGAGGCCTACCTCGGCGAGAAGGTCACCCAGGCCGTGATCACCGTGCCGGCGTACTTCAACGACAGCCAGCGGCAGGCGACGAAGGACGCCGGCAAGATCGCGGGCCTCGAGGTGCTCCGCATCATCAACGAGCCGACGGCGGCCGCGCTCGCGTACGGCATGGACAAGAAGAAGGACGAGACGATCGCGGTCTACGACCTCGGCGGCGGCACGTTCGACATCTCGATCCTCGAGATCGGTGAGGGCGTCTTCGAGGTCAAGGCGACCAACGGCGACACCCACCTGGGCGGTGACGACTTCGACCAGCGCGTGATCGACTGGATCGCCGGCGAGTTCAAGAAGGAGCACGGCATCGACCTCCAGAAGGACCGCATGGCGCTGCAGCGGCTGAAGGAGGCCGCCGAGAAGGCGAAGTGCGAGCTGTCGACGACGTTGCAGACCGAGATCAACCTGCCGTTCATCACGGCCGACGCGAGCGGTCCGAAGCACCTGGTGCTCACGCTCACGCGGGCCAAGCTCGAGGCCCTCGTGGCGGACCTCGTCGAGCGCACGCTCGGCCCGTGTCGGCAGGCGATGCAGGACGCCGGCGTGACGCCGAAGGAGATCGACGAGGTCATCCTCGTCGGCGGCCAGACCCGCATGCCGAAGGTGCAGGAGGCCGTGAAGCAGCTCTTCGGCAAGGAGCCACACAAGGGCGTGAACCCCGACGAGGTGGTGGCCGTCGGCGCCGCCGTGCAGGGCGCGGTCCTCACCGGTGAGGTCAAGGACCTCCTGCTGCTCGACGTGACCCCGCTCTCGCTCGGCATCGAGACGCTCGGCGGCGTGACGACCGTGCTGATCCCTCGGAACACGACGATCCCGACGAAGAAGAGCGAGATCTTCACCACTGCGGCGGACAACCAGACCTCGGTCGAGGTGCACGTGCTCCAGGGCGAGCGCCAGATGGCGCGCGACAACCGGACGCTCGGCAAATTCCACCTCGTCGGCATGCCGCCCGCGCCCCGCGGGGTGCCGCAGGTCGAGGTGACGTTCGACATCGACGCGAACGGCATCCTCAACGTCGCGGCGCAGGACAAGGGGACGGGCAAGCAGCAGAACATCACCGTCACGGCGTCGTCCGGCCTCACGAAGGACGAGATCCAGAAGATGGTGAAGGACGCCGAGGCGAACGCCGCGGAGGACGCGAAGCGCAAGCAGGAGATCGAGGTTCGGAACCAGACAGACTCGCTCGTGTACTCCACGGAGCGTACGCTCGCGGAGCACGGCGCGAAGCTCAACGAGGCGGACAAGAAGGCGATCGAGGACGCGCTCGCGGAGGCCCGCGAGGCGCTCAAGGGCGAGGACACCGAGCGCATGAAGCGGGCACAGGACGCCGTGACGCGCGCGGCGCACAAGCTGGCGGAGATCATGTACCGCGAGACGCAGGCGCGGGGTCCCGAGGCCGGCGGCACGGCGCCCGGCGACGGACGCGGCGCGTCGGGCCCCAAGGAGGGCGAGGTCGTCGACGCCGAGTTCGAGGACCTGGGGCAGAAGAAGAAGGAGTAGCCCGCCATGCGGCGCGACTACTACGCGGTGCTGGGCGTCGTGTCGACCGCCGGGCCGCGCGAGGTGCGGCACGCGTACCAGCGCCTCGCGCGGCAGTACTCCCCCGACATCAACTTCTGGGACGCCCAGGCCCGGGCCCTGTTCGAGGAGATCGCCGAGGCCTACCGCGTGCTGAGCGACCCGGCGGCGCGAGCCATGTACGACCGGTTCGGCGCGGGCGTGCTGGGCGACGGCGCGCTGCCGGCCGGAAGGCGCGGCGAGGACGCGCACGTCGCGGTGGAGCTCGACTTTTCGCAGGTCGTGCGCGGCGCGCGGGTCCAGCTCGACGTCCAGCGGTTCTCGCCGTGTGGCGCGTGCGGAGCGTTGGGCCAGGCGGGCGGCGCCCGCTGCGCCGCCTGCGCGGGACGCGGCGTGCGGCAGCAGCGCGAGCGCGTCGACGTCGCCATCCCGGCCGGCGTGGACACCGGCGCCCAGATCCGCCTCGCGGGCGAGGGTCACGCCGGGCCGTTCGGCGGACCGCGCGGCGACCTGGTCGTCAGCACCCGAGTCCGCGAGCACCCCTTTTTCAGGCGCAAGGGTGAGAGCGTGCACTGCGAGGTGCCGATCAGCGTCTGGGAGGCGCTCCTCGGCGCGCGCATCCGGGTGCCGACGCCCGCCGGGGAGGCCGTGCTCGTCGTTCCTCCGGGCGCGACCGGCGGGCAGGTGTTCCGGCTCCGCGGGCAGGGGCTACCGCGGCTCGCGGACGAAGGGACGGGCGACCTCTACGTGACGATCCGGGTCGAGATGCCGACGGGCCTCGACGCGCGCACGCAGGATCTCGTACGCCAGCTCGAGCGGCTGATGCCGGCGGAGCCCCGGGCGGCGCTCGCGCGGTTCCGGGGGGGTGGGGCGTGAACGACCGGGGCAAGCCTCGCTACATGATTGGCGTCGTCGCCGAGATGCTGAACGTCCACCCGCAGACGCTCCGGTTCTACGAGAAGAAGGGGCTGGTGCGCCCGAGCCGCACGGTCGGCCGCACCCGCATGTACTCGGCCGAGGACGTGGACGAGCTCGCGCGCCTGCTCCGGCTCACCCGTGACCTCGGGGTGAATCTCGCCGGTACCGAGATCATCTTAAAGATGAGACGTCGGATGCTCGAAATGCAGAAGCAGATCGAGGACCTGCTTGCGTATGTCCGCGAGGATGGCGCGAGCCCGAAGGGCGAGGCCGCCCGCGAGCCGCGCGAGGCGCTGGTGCGCGCCGCCGCGGGCCACCTCGGCCCCGTCGACCTCTTCTGAGACGAGCCTCCGCCGAGAAGGAGACCCATGACTGACATGCCGGATGTTCTCGGAATCCTCCCGCTTCGGGGGACGGTGATCTTCCCGCAGGCGGTGGTCACGCTCGGCGCCGGCCGGCCATCGTCGGTGCGCCTGATCGAGGAGGCGCTGCAGGGCAGCCGCGTCGTCGGCGCGGTCATGCAACGCGACGCGGCGGAGGACAATCCGGATGCCGCGGGGCTGCACGCCGTCGGGACGCTGGCGATCGTCCACAAGGTATGGAAGCAGGCCGACGGCAAGCTCCGTCTCGTGGTGGAGGGGCTCGGGCGCTTCCGCATCGTCGAGGTCCTGCAGGAGTCGCCCTTCCTCCGTGCGCGGGTCGAACGCCTCGAGCGCGAGGGCGACGCGTCCTCGCTGGAAGCCGAGGCGCTCGCGCGGAGTGCGTCATCGCTCCTCCAGAAGGTCGTGTCGCTGTCGCCGACGCTGCCGGACGAGATGGCGAACGTGGGCGCCGCGGCCGAGGGCCCGGGCGCTCTGGCCGACCTGATCGCCGCGTCGTTGCCGACGCTGTCGTCCGCGCTCAAGCAGGAGCTGCTCGAGACCGTGGACGTCGCCGAGCGCCTGAAGAAGCTCGTCGGCGCGCTCAGCAAGGAGGCCGAGGTTCTCGAGCTCGGGTCGAAGATCCAGTCCGAGGTCCAGTCCGAGGTCTCGAAGACGCAGCGCGAGTACTACCTGCGCGAGCAGCTCAAGGCGATTCAGAAAGAGCTCGGCGCCGGTGACGAGCGGACCCAGGAGGTCGACGCGCTCCGGGAGAAGATCGAGGCGGCCGGGATGCCCGAGGAGGCGCGGAAGGAGGCTCTCCGTGAGCTCGACCGGCTCGCGAAGATGCCGCCGGCGGCCGCCGAGTACGCGGTTGCCCGGACGTATATCGACTGGCTCGTGGCGATGCCGTGGCGGCAGGAGACGACCGACAGCGTGGAGGACCTCGCGGCTGCCAGGTCGGTGCTCGACGCGGACCACGAGGGGCTCGAGAAGATCAAGGAGCGCATCCTCGAGTACCTCGCCATCAAGAAGCTGCGGCCCTCGGGCAAGGACCCGATCCTGTGCTTCGTCGGCCCGCCCGGCGTCGGCAAGACGTCGCTCGGCCGCTCGATCGCGCGGGCGCTCGGCCGGAAGTTCCACCGGATCTCGCTCGGCGGCATCCGCGACGAGGCGGAGATCCGTGGCCACCGGCGCACCTACGTCGGCGCGCTGCCGGGCCAGATCATCCAGGGGCTGCGACGCGCGGGGACGAAGAACCCGGTCTTCATGCTCGACGAGATCGACAAGCTCGGGATGGACTTCCGGGGCGATCCGGCGTCGGCGCTGCTCGAAGTGCTCGACCCCGAGCAGAACGGGTCGTTCCGCGACCACTACCTCGACGTGCCGTTCGACCTGTCGCGCGTGCTGTTCGTGACGACTGCCAACGTGCTCGACACGGTCCCCGCGCCCTTGCGCGACCGGATGGAGGTCATCCCGCTCGCCGGTTATACCGAGGAGGAGAAGGTCGCGATCGCGCAGAAGCACCTCGTGCCGAAGCAGGCACGCGAGCACGGGCTCGACGGCGAGCAGGACGTCACCTTCGCGCCCGAGGCGCTCCGGCTCCTGGTTCGCGGCTACACGCGTGAGGCCGGCGTGCGGAATCTCGAGCGCGAGATCGCGAGCGTCTCCCGCAAGGTGGCGCGTCGGCGCGCGGAGGGGCACACGGAGCCCGTCCAGGTGACGCCGGACCTCGTCACCTCGTTCCTCGGCGTGCCCCGGTTCGAGCTCGAGGAGCTCGAGGAGCGGACGCGCGTGCCCGGGGTGTCGATCGGGCTCGCCTGGACGCCGGCCGGCGGCGACATCCTGTTCATCGAGGCGACCCGCATGAAGGGCAAGGGCGGGCTCACCCTCACGGGCCAGCTCGGCGACGTCATGAAGGAGTCGGCGCAGGCGGCGCTCTCGTGGGTGCGCTCGCACGCCGGCGGGCTCGGGATCGCGCCCGACTTCTGGGAGACGTCCGACATCCACGTGCACGTGCCCGCCGGCGCCATTCCCAAGGACGGCCCGTCGGCCGGCGTGACGCTGACCACCGCGCTCGTCTCGCTCCTCACGGGGCGGCGTGTGCGCGCGAGTCTCGCGATGACGGGTGAGGTGAGCCTCACCGGGCGCGTCCTGCCAGTCGGCGGCATCAAGGAGAAAGTGCTGGCGGCCCACCGGGTCGGCGTCCAGACGCTGATCCTGCCGAGGCGGAACGAGAAGAACCTGCTCGAGGACGTTCCCGCGGCGGTACGGCACGCGATGACGATCCATCTGGCGGATGCCGTCGAGGACGTCATCCGGCTTGCGCTCGAGCCGGCGCCCGCGACCTCGGAGCCCCGGGCCTCCGCACGAGCCGCCTCCTGATTTGTGGAGTCGTTTCTGGAACCAGGAGCCCTGCCTTGACACGGGTCCACGGGCGTCCGGTATCATAGACGGGTGAAGCGACTGGTTCTATCCCTCGGTGCGGTCACGGTCGCCATCGCGACCGCCGCACCCGCCACCGCCGAGATCTACAAGCTGAGCGGAGCGGACGGCACCGTCCACTTCACGAATGCTCCGACCGATCCGCGCTACCGCGGCATGGGCTTCACCTCCGGAACCTCCGCGGGCTGGCTCAGGCTACCGCGCGGCGACGCCGCGCTCTACGCGGCCCAGATCAGCGACGCGGCGGCGCGCCACGGCGTGCCCGAGAGGCTGGTGACGGCGGTCATCCGCGTCGAGTCGGCGTTCAACACGTTCGCGGTGTCGCGCTCTGGCGCGCGCGGTCTCATGCAGCTCATGCCCGAGACCGCCTCGATCCTCGGCGTGCGCAACAGCTTCGATCCCCAGCAGAACGTCGACGGCGGCGTCCGCCACCTGCGCGCCATGATCGACCGGTTCGGGAACAACCTGCCGCTGGCGCTCGCGGCGTACAACGCGGGCGAAAAGGCCGTGTACGCCCACCAGGGGATGCCGCCCTACCCCGAGACGCGCGACTACGTGACGCGCGTCCTCCAGTTCTTCGACGGGAGCACCGACGGGCAGTCGGTCCCGCGCACCGCCGTCTACCGCCGTGTCGAGCGGGACGGGACGGTCACCTACACGAACATCCCGCACAACGGCCGCCGCTAGCCCTCGCGGCGCCGGAGCTCCAGCAGCCCCTCGTTCGCGAACATCCCGTAGGTCTCGGCGGTCGATCCGGCTGACTATCGGAGGAGCTTCGAGATCTCGCGGAAGGCGTCGGTGTCGGCGCGTCCGAGGAGCTGGAACACCACCGTCTCGGTCGCCGTGACGACGGCGCCCGCTTGCCGCGCCTGCCCGAGACCGAGCTCGGACTTCGCAGGCGTCCGCGAGCACACGGCGTCGGCGACGACGGAGACCCGGAAGTCCTGGCGCAGGAGGTCGAGCGCGGTCAGCAGCACGCACACGTGCGCCTCGATCCCGGCGAGGATTACCGGCCCGGCCTGGAGCGCCTTGAGACGGTCCGTGAACCCGTCGGCGGCGCAGCAGGAGAAGGCGGTCTTCTCGATCGGCGCGACGTCGTCGAGGAGCGCGCGCAGCTCGGGCAGCGTCCGGCCGAGGCCGCGCGGATACTGCTCCGTGACGAGGACGGGCACCGCCAGGCGCCGCGCCGCGGCGCCGAGGATCTTGATGTTGCGGATCATCTCGTCGCGACGCTCGGCGTCCATGGCGTTGAACAGACGCTCCTGCACGTCGATGATCACGAGGACCGGCTGCGGCGGCATGCGCCCTCCCACGGGATGGGGTTCGACCGGAAACCGCCCCATCTTCTCACGCGCGCCACGCGCGGTCGAGGCCGCGGTACTGGATGGCCTCCGCGCAGTGCGCGGGCGCCAGGCGGTCGGCGCCCGCGAGGTCGGCGATGGTGAGTGCGACCTTGAGCACACGGTCGTGGCCGCGCGCCGAGAGGCCCAGGCGGCTCATGGCGGCGGCCAGGAGCCGTTCGGCCTCGGGCGGCGGCGCGCAGAACCGTCGCGTCTGGCGCGCCGACATCTCGGCGTTCGCGCGGATGCCGGCGCCGCGGAAGCGCTCGCGCTGGCGCTCGCGCGCCCCGAGGACGCGGGCGCGGACCGCGGCCGAGGGCTCGCCCGCCGGGCCGCCGTGGAGGTCGATCGATCCCAGCGCGGGCAGCTCGACGTGAAGGTCGATCCGATCCAGGAGCGGTCGCGAGATCCGGCCGAGGTAGCGGCTGCGCTCGCCCGGCGTGCAGACGCAGTGGTCGAGCGAGGGGCAGCCGCGCCGGCACGGGTTGGCCGCGGCGACGAGCTGGAACCGCGCGGGGAAGTCGCCGACGCCTCGGGCCCGCGCGATCGTCACGCGCCCGTCCTCGAGCGGCTGGCGGAGCGACTCGAGCACGTGCTGCTGGAACTCCGGCAGCTCGTCGAGAAACAGGACGCCCAGATGGGCGAGCGTGACTTCGCCCGGATGCGGCGGGCTTCCGCCTCCGATCAGACCCGAGACCGAGATCGTGTGATGCGGTGAGCGGAACGGCCGCCACGTCACGAGCTGACCGGGTCGCGGCAGGAGCCCCGCGACGCTCCAGATCGTCGAGACCTCGAGCACCTCGTCGCCTGTAGGTGGCGGGAGGATCCCCGCGAGCCGACGCGCGAGCATCGTCTTCCCACCCCCCGGCGGGCCGACGAGCAGTACGTTGTGGCTGCCGGCGGCCGCGATCTCGAGCGCGCGCCGGGCGTGCGCCTGTCCGCGGACGTCGGCGAGGTCGAGATCGTCGGCCGCCGCGGGCGCGGGCGCCGGTGCTGCGGCGGCGGCGTCGCCGGCCTCGCCGTTCAGGAGGCCGACCGCCCGGCGCAGGTCGGCCGCCGCCAGCACGCGGAGCCCGGCCACCGCGCGCGCCTCCGGCGCATTCTCGACGGGCACGACGAGCGCGCCGATGCGCCCCTTCCGGCACGCGAGGCCGATGGCCAGGGTGCCCCGCACCGGTCGGATCTGGCCGTCGAGCGCCAGCTCGCCGATGACCGCGACCGGGCCGATGCGCCCGTCGCTGACGGCGCCCGTGGCGGTGAGAATGCCGAGCGCGATCGGCAGGTCGAACGACGCGCCCTCCTTCCTGAGATCGGCCGGCGCGAGATTGACCGTGATCCGGTCCGACGGAAACGCGAAGCCCGCGTTGCGGATGGCCGAGCGCACGCGCTCGCGGCTCTCGCGCACGGCAGAGTCGGGGAGCCCCACCGTCGTGAAGGCAGGCAGGCCCGCCGCGACGTCCACCTCGACGCGGACGAGCGCCGCCTCCACGCCGACCAGGGCCGCCGAGAGCACGCGCGCCAGCACGGCGCGATTGTTCGGTCGTCGGCGCGGGCCGTCAATGTCGCGAGTTGGATACAATACGTCGAGATGCAAGGTGTGCGTAGTGGCCGCGCCAGAGAAGTCACCAGGGACGCGGGGACCTGAGGTAGAGTTCAAGGCCTCATGGCACGGCCCGTCGTCCTGGTCGTCGATGACGATGCCGGCGTCAGGGAATCGTTCCGGCTGACGCTGGAAGACCACTACGACGTTGTCGACGTCCCAGACGGCCTGCGCGCCCTGGACGCCGTGCGCGCCTCGCAGGTGGATCTGGTGCTCCTCGACATCCGTCTCCCGGAGATGGACGGCATCGAGGTGCTCGAGCGCATCAAGGCGATCGACGAGGGCATCGAGGTCGTCCTCGTCACCGCGGTGCGGACGGTGCGGACCGCGGTCGCCGCCATGAAGCTCGGCGCCTTCGACTACCTGACGAAGCCCTTCGAGGAGGACGAGCTCCTGGCCGTCATCGCCCGGGCGCTCGAGAAGCGCGCGCTCGAGCGCGAGGTGACGTTCCTCCGCGGTGAGCTCGCCCGGGCGCGGGATTTCGACGAGATCGTCGGCCACCACCCCGCGATGCAGAAGGTCTACCACCTCGTCGCCCAGGTGGCGCGCACCACGACCACGGTGCTCATCACGGGCGAGAGCGGCACCGGCAAGGAGCTCGTCGCGCGGGCGATCCACCGTCAGGGGCCGCGCCGCGACAAGCCGTTCGTCGCCGTCAACCCCGCGGCCGTCGCCGAGTCGCTGATCGAGTCGGAGCTGTTCGGTCACGAGCGCGGCGCGTTCACCGGCGCCAACCAGCGGAAGCTCGGGCGCTTCGAGCTGGCCCAGGGCGGGACGCTGTTCCTCGACGAGATCGCCACGCTGAAGGGCGAGCTCCAGGTCAAGCTCCTCCGCGTGCTGCAGGAGCGCGAGATCGAGCGGGTCGGCGGCACGCACCCGATCAAGATCGACGTTCGCGTCGTCGCGGCGACGAACGCCGACCTCAAGGATGCGGTGGCCCGTGGCGCCTTCCGCGAGGACCTCTACTACCGGCTCAACGTCGTGTCGATCGACGTGCCGCCGCTCGCGCAGCGGGCCGACGACATCCCGCTGCTCGTGCAGCACTTTGTCCACCGCTACAGCCGCGAGTGCAACAAACCGGTGGACGAGCTCTCGCCCGAAATCCTGACGGCCCTGCGCGAGTACGGGTGGCCCGGCAACGTCCGCGAGCTCCAGAACGTCATCGAGCGCGCGGTCGTTCTGGCCGAGGGCCCGGTGATCCAGCTGAGCGACCTGCCGCTCGACGTCCTCCTGCCGAAGCACCGTGAGAAGGTCCGGACGGCGGATCACCTCCCCTTGAAGAACGCGACGGAGGAATTCGAGCGCCAGATCGTCCTCCGGGTCCTCGAGCGGGTCGGCGGAAACCAGAGCGAGGCCGCCAGGATCCTCGGCCTCCACCGGAACACGATCAACCGGATCGTGGGACGCTCGAAGACCTCGTGAGATGCACAAGCGTCTGTGCATCTGCACCACCGTGGTGCAACCCCTTGGCGTCGAGGGCGCAGCGGAATTTCCGAGCGATCGAATAACAATTACTTAGGCGCCATGAACTCGCTGATGGCGATGGCGGATGATTTGCTCACTCCCTCGCGGATTCTGCGGACGAAGCTCTCATGGGGAGAGCTTCCAAACCAGTACCCGCGAAGGAGAGAGAGCCATGGCCAAGGTTCTCGCAGTCCTGTTCATCATCGCGTCGTTCCTGCTGGTGGCGCCCGTGATCGAGTCGGGGACGACCGGCTCGTCGCAGCTCTTCCAGGCCGTCGGCACGGCGGACGGAGGTGGGTGGTAAGAGCGACCGGCCACGACCGCTGGCGAGACCGGGCGGGGAGCTTCGCAGGCCCCGCCCGGTCGGCGATACTGGTGGCGTCTGCCGTGCTCGCGCTGCTCATCCCGGTTCACGCCCAAGAGCGAGTCGACACGGGTGTCTATCGGCGACCCTTGGGACACGACCCGCAGACCCTCGACCCGGCACGGATCAACGACATATACAGTCGGTCCGTCGCGCAGCAGCTCTTCGACGGGCTCGTCCAGTTCGATCAGACGCTCACCGTCGTGCCAGCCCTCGCGGAGTTCTGGCGTTCGTCCCGCGATGGCCTCACGTGGACGTTCAATCTCCGCCGGGGGGTGAAGTTTCACCACGGACGCGAAGTCACCGCGGACGACGTTGTGTTTTCCCTTTCACGCATCCTCGATCCGAGGACACGCTCCGGCGCCGCCGACCTCTTCATGAATATCGAGGGCGCTCGGGAGTTCCGTGAGGGGCGCGCGAAGACCGTGATGGGTCTGGTGGCGATCGATCCCCACACCGTGCAGATCACGCTTCAGGGGGCGCAGGGTCCGTTCGTAGCAGTCCTGGCGGTGGGGCACGCCAGAATCGTGCCACGCGACATGGTGGAACGACTCGGCGACGCCTTCGGCGATCAACCGGTCGGCACGGGCCCGTTCCGGCTCGAGCGCTGGGAGCGAGGGAAAGAGATCGTCCTCGCTGCGAACCAGGAATATTTCGCCGGCCCGCCGCGTCTAGCGAAACTGGTGTACCGGATCTTTCCCGGCGAGCAGTTCGACGCGATGTACGGGGAGTTCTTCAAGGGAAACCTCGAGGACACGCCCATCCCACCCCGCGAGCAGCGCGTGAAGACGCCCGATCCACGCTACGTCTACGTGAAGCGCCCGATGATCAGCGTGCGATTCTATGGGTTCAACACGCAAGTCAAGCCTCTGGACGACCGGAGAGTGCGGCAGGCCCTTGTGTACGCGGTTGACCGGGAGGCGATCATCGAGGAGGTGTTCCTCGGTCGATTCACGCCGGCACGGGGCATCTTGCCGCCAGGTACACAGGGATTCAATCCGCGCCTGAAGGGCTACGCCCACGATCCCCGGCGAGCCCGCGAGCTGCTCGCCGAGGCCGGATACCCCAACGGGCGCGGCCTCCCGCCGATCGCGATCTGGTCGAGCGTCAGACACGAAGGACTGGTCCGCGAGTACGAGCAAATCAAGCAATACTTGGAGGCGGTGGGCGTTCAGAGCGAGATTCACTATCTCAGCGACTGGCCGTCGTACTCGAAGGCGCTGGATGAAGGGAAGCTACCTGTGTTCCTGTATGGGTGGTACGCCGATGTTCCGGACCCCGACAACTTCCTGTTCAAGCTGTTCCAGTCCAAGAGCTCGAGGAATTTTTTCCGCTACGCAAATCGAATGGTGGACGAGCTCCTGACCGCCGCACGGAATGCTCCAGACATCCAGCGGCGTGTCGAACTCTACCAGCGCGCCGAACAGCTCGTACTCGACGATGCGCCCTTGATGCCGATGATGCACCATACCTATGAGCGGCTCTTCCAGCCCTACGTCCGCGCCATCGAGGTGAACGGCCTCGGCGATCCGTACATCCCCTTCCGCAAGATCTGGCTGGAGCGGGCGCGATGAGGCTCGCGTCGCTCCGGGCGAAGCTCCTCTGGGGCACGATCCTCGTGATCACGCTCGTGATGACGGGCGTCTTCGTCGTGGTCGACCATCGCCAGGGCGTCGCGATCGTCGACGAGTTCCAGCGGCGTGGCGAGGTGCTGGCGCGGAACCTCGCGGCGATCTCCTACGGCCCGCTGCTCCTCTACAACTACACGGCGCTCGAGCAGAACGTCACGCAGGCCGCCGCCGAGGACGACGTGCGCTACGCGCTCGTCCTCGACGCCGACGGCAAGGTGGCCGTCCACAGCGGCCACCCCGAGCGTGTGGGGAGCGCGATGGAGGGCGCGGTGCCTGCGCGCGCCGCCGCCGCGGGCGAGCCGCTGATCCAGGAGTCTGTCACGTCGCGGGGCGAGTCCATCTATGACTTCGCTGTGCCGGTGCGGGTGGAGGGCCGCAAGTGGGGCACGATCCGTGTGGGCCTCTCCAAGCAGCGCATGGACGCCGAGATCCGGAAGACCCGCCTGGAGCTGGGCGCGCTCACCCTCGTCACCCTGTTGCTGGGCTGCGGCGCGGCCGCCGTGATGGCGCGGCGGATCGCCCGCCCCGTGCAGCAGCTCGCCGAGGGCGCCGCGGCGCTCTCGCGGGGCGAGGCCGCCCCGCGCATCGAGGCTTCGACCTCCGACGAGATCGGGCGGCTCGCGGCCGCGTTCAATCACATGGCGGTGGAGCTCGCCGAGCGGCGGCGCGCGCTCGAGGAGGCGCACCACGAGCTGCAGCGGCAGTTCGTCGAGCTGGCCGACCTCAAGAGCTACACGGACAACATCCTGGGCTCGCTCGCGAACGGGATCGTCACCGTGGGCCTCGACGGGCGCGTCGTGACGCTCAACCCCGCCGCGGAGCTCCTCACGGGGTTCTTCAAAGGGGAGGTGTCCGGCCGGTACTGCAGCGAGATCTTCGCCCACACGCCGGCGATCTCCGACATTCTCATGGAGACCCTGGCGAGCCGCGCGCCGATCACCGGCGTCAACTTGACGCTCCGCCGGCGGAACGGCAGCGCGATGCCGGTCGAGTTCAGCACGGCGCCGCTCAAGGGCGGCGAGGGCAAGGACGTCGGCGTCATCGGCGTGTTGCGCGATCTCACGCTGGTCCGGCGGCTCGAGAGCGACCTGCGCCGCTCGGACCGGCTCGCCGCGCTCGGCACGCTCGCGGCCGGCCTCGCCCACGAGATCAAGAACCCACTGACCGCACTGGTCACGTTCAGCCGTCACCTCGAGCGGAAGTTCGACGACGTCCGCTTCCGCGAGAGGTTCCAGAGCGTCGTGCCGCACGAGCTGGAGCGGATCAACGCGATCGTCGAGCGCCTGCTCGAGCTCGCCCGCCCGGCGCGGATGAACGTCGCCCTCGTGCGCCTGCCCGGGCTCCTCGACCGCGTGGCGGAACTCTACGCGAACCAGATCGAGGCCCAGCAGATCGAGGTCGTGCGCGAATACGGGCGCGACGTGCCCCCGATCCAGGCCGACCAGGAGGGGCTCTACCGGGTCGTCGTGAACCTCGTGGCGAACGCCCTCGACGCGATGCCCGCCGGCGGCAGCCTCACCCTGCGCGCCGGCTGGAGCGAGAGCGGCAGCCAGCCCACGCCCTGGCGCCGGCGCTCGCCGGACCGGCGCGTGCGGATCGAGGTCGAGGACACTGGCGATGGCATCCCGGCGTCCGAGAGCGACCGCATCTTCAATCCCTTCTACACGACGAAAGAGGGCGGCACGGGGATCGGTCTTGCCCTCGCGCACAAGATCGTCGAGGACCACGGTGGCACGATCAACTTCAGGAGCGGTCGGGGCCCCGGGACCGTGTTCACCGTCGTGCTGCCCCTCATCCCGGAGCCGTCGGCCGGCGCCGGCGACGACGCCCCGCGCTGACGCCCCTCGACGGCGCGAAGTGACCGGGCGCTACGGGTTCAGGCGGCGGCGGAGGAAGCCCAGCAGGCCCTGCGGGACGAACATGACCATCAGCGTGAAGATGATGCCGACCGGGATCAGGTAGTACTCGGTGAAGAAGCGCGAGAGGCCCTCGCGCAGGAGCAGGAAGAAGGCCGCACCCGCGAACGGCCCCACCAGCGTTCCCATCCCGCCCATCACGTTGAAGATCACGACCTCGCCCGACACGACGAAGAAGACGAAGTCGGGCGCCGCGAACTTGTTCTGGATGGCGTACAGCACGCCGGCCAGCCCGGCGAAGAGCCCGGACAGCATGACCGCCACGATCTTGTAGCGCTCGACGTGATAGCCGATCGCGCGCGTGCGCGGCTCGTTCTCGCGGATGGATTGAAGCACCATGCCGAATGGAGACTGGGTGATGCGACGGACGAGCAGGTAGGAGACCACGACCATCCCCAGCACGAACCAGTGAAAGGTCGCGGGCGTGAAGCGGTCGCTCCAGAGGCCAGGGATCGCCAGACGCGGCTGGCTGAAGGTGAGGCCGTTCTCGCCTCCCGTGACCTCCGTCCAGGTGAAGATGATGACGTAAAAGATTTGCGAGAAGACGAGGGTCGAGATCGCGAAGTAGATGTCGCGCAGGCGGGTCGCAAAGTAGGCGACGAAGACGGCCGCGCCGCCGGCGGCGACGAGGCCGTAGAGCACGGCCAGCCAGAGGCTCGGCGGTGTTACCGTAAGAAGCGCGGCGGCCGCGCCGTACATGCCGAGGCCGAAGAACGCCGAGTGCCCGAACGAGACCATGCCGGTGTAGCCGATGAGGATGTCGGAGGACATCGCCAGGAGCCCCCAGACCAAGATCTCCGTGGCAAAGCGCTGCCAGAACGGCGGGAGCACGAGCGGGGCGGCGACCAGGAGGATGCCCACGACGGTGAACCCGATCCAGTAGCCGACGGCGGGTGGCGTGGGCCGCGCGGCCGGCCGGGCGGTCATTTGGGCGTCGGGACGAAGAGCCCGGTGGGGCGGAAGAGCATCGTCAGGACCAGCACCACGAACGAGACGATCACCGCCTGGGCGGGGCTCACGACGATCGCAGCGTAGGCCTCCAGCAGGCTGACGAAGATCGAGGCCAGGATCGAGCCGCCGAGGTTCCCCATGCCGCCGACGACGACCACGATGAACGCGCGGAGCGTGAAGTCGAAGCCCATCGTCTGGGTCACCCCGGCGAACGGGCCGAAGAGCACGCCGCTCGCCGCCGCCATCGCCGAGCCGATGGCGAACACCGCCGTGTAGACCAGCGGCACCGGGATCCCCATGGCCTGAGCCATCACGCGATCCTGGGTCGTGGCGCGGATCCAGATACCGTACTTGCCGTACTTCAGGAACAGCCACAGGCCGCCGAGAATCAGGCCGGCCAGGAGGGCCGTGGCGATGCGGTACCAGGGGTACTGGAGGTGGAAGAGCGTGAACTCCCCGGGCACCGGCTCGCTGATCCTGCGCACCGACGGGCCCCACTGCCAGAGCGCGTACTGCTGGAGCACGAGCGAGATGCCGAACGTGGCGAGGATCGTAGTCAGCGGGTCGCGCCCGATGAGCGGCCGTAGCGTCGTCACTTGAAGGAGGGCGCCGAGCACTGCGACAGCGATCGCCGCGGCAACCAGCGCGAGCCAGTAGTTCCCGGTCACGCCCAGCACGCTGGCGCCGACGAACGCGCCGAGCATGAGCAAATCGCCGTGGGCGAAGTTGACGATGTCCATGATCCCGAAGATGAGCGTGAGGCCCGAGGCCACCATCGCCAGCACCATGCCGTTGACGAGGCCGTGGAGCGTCTGGATGATGATCTGCTCCATGTCAGACCCCGAGGTACTCGTGGATGACGCGCGGGTCGGCGCGCAGGTCGGCCGCCGACGCGTGGTGCCGCACGGCGCCCTTCTCCATGATGTAGACGCGCCCCGCCGCGTCGAGCGTCAGCGGGACGTTCTGCTCGACGAGCAGGATGGCTACCCCGTCCCGGTGGAGCACGTGCACGATCTCCTGGATCTGGGCGACCATCCGGGGCATGAGCCCCTCGGTGGGCTCGTCGAGCAGGATGATCTTCGGCTCGAGCACCATCGCGCGCGCGATCGCGAGCATCTGCTGCTCGCCGCCCGACAGCGTCCCGCCGGCCTGGTGGCGTCGCTCTCTCAGGATCGGGAAGTAGCGGTAGATCTTCTCGAGGAGCCGCTCGCGGCGCACCGGCGTGGTCCCGGGACGGTCGAGGCCCGTGCGAAGGTTTTCGAGCACCGTCAGCAGACGGAAGATCCGTCGCTCCTCCGGCACCCACGCGATCCCGAGCCCGGCCAGCCCGTGGGGTGCCACGCCGCCGAGGTCCCGCCCCTCGAACGCAATGCGGCCGCCCGTCCGGCGCACCAGTCCCATGATCGCCTTGAGCGTGGTGGTCTTGCCGACGCCGTTCCGACCGAGCAGACCGACCACCTCGCCCTCGCGCACCTCGATCGATACGCCGTGGAGCACGTGCGACTTGCCGTAGTGGGCGTCGACGTTTTCGAGGACGAGCATCAGGTCTTGAGATAGACCTCCTGCACCCGGGGATTGGCCTGGATCTCGGCCGGCGTGCCGTCGGCCAGCACCTCCCCGTAGTTCAGCACCGTGATCGTGCGGGCCAGGCCCATCACGACCTCCATGTCGTGCTCCACGATGAGGATCGTGAGGTCACGGGCGATGCGGCGGATCAGGTCCACGGTCGCGTGGGTCTCGGCCACGCTCATGCCGGCCGTCGGCTCGTCGAGGCACAGGAGCTTCGGCTCCGTGGCGAGCGCGATACCGATCTCGAGGTTGCGCTGCTCGCCGTGCGAGAGGTTCGCCGCCAGCTCCTCCTCCTTGCCGGCGAGACCGACGTCGGCGAGGACGGCGCGCGCGCTGTCGATGACGTCAGCGTACGCCCGGTGGTGACGCAGCATGCTCCAGTTGTGGTGGCGGGACTGGCTGGCGATCCGGACATTTTCGAGGACCGTGGCGCCCGGCAGGATGTTGGTGATCTGGTAGGAGCGCGCGATCGCCTTCCGGGAGATGGTGTGGGGAGGCAGGCCCGCGATGTCCTCGCCGTTGAAAATGATCCGTCCACTCGTCGGCCGGAGCACGCCAGTCAGGCAGTTGAAGAAGGTGGATTTGCCCGCGCCGTTAGGGCCGATGATCCCGCGGATCTCACCCGCGGGCACGGTGAGGGACACGTTGTTGAGGGCCGCCAGCCCGCCGAAGCGAACCGTCAGCCCCTCGGTTTTTAGTATCGACAACGGTGCGGTCAGAGTGGGCACGCCCTGGAGGGGATCGAGGAGCGCCCCGGGCTCCCCGGGGCGCTCCGAGCGTCGGCGGGTATGGGTGGCCATGTCGAGGCCCCCATGTCCCTAAACGAACTTGCAGGCCGGCGGGACGACCGTCTTCTCCTTGGACACCACCTCCACGATCTTGTGCTTGTTGTTCTGGATCGTGAAGATGAACTCGCGGAGGAACGCCTGATGGTCTTCCTTCCGCAGGGTCTTGTCGCCCTGCGGGAAGTCGTCGCCTTCCTTGACCTCCATGCCCTCGAGGGCCTCGATCAGCTTCATCGTGTCTTCCCGACCACGGAACCCGGACCTCTGGATGCCGAGCTTCAGGAAATTCATGGCCTCGAAGTTCGATTGCACGTAGCGGTCCGGCAGCGGGCCCGACGGATCGATCTGCTTGAGAGCGGCGACGGCCTGGTCGAAGAATTTCCGGTGGTGCGGCGTGTTCAGCGGCGGGTCGAGCACAGGGACGTAGCGGTTGATGCCGACGAATCCCTCGATCTTCTGGCCCAGCGCGGGCAGGTGCGTGGACTCGGCGATGGCGCCGTCGCCCGCGAACTTGTACTTCTTGGTGAGCCCGAGGTCGTAGATCGCGCTCGTGAAGTTGACGGCGTTCGCGCCGAAGAAGATGCCGAAGATGCCGTCGAAGCTTCCGCTGATCTTCGAGACGAACGGCGCCATGTCGGCAGTGCCCAGTGGGATGCCCGTGGTGCCGACGATCTCGCCGCCGTTCTTCTTGATCTGCTCGATGTAGGCGTCGCGCGTGGACTGGCCCCATGCGTAGTCGAGGAAGGCGATGTGCCACTTCTTGCCCATCTTCTCGACGAGGTACGGAGAGATCGCGACGGCCTGGGCCGGGGCATAGTCGAAGGGCCGGAAGACGAAACGGCTGCACTTGGTCGTCGTGATCGTGGTGTCCAGGCAGACCCCGATCATCCAGACGGTTCGGTGCTCCTCGAAGACCGGCATGCAGGCCAGGCAGACGTTGGAGAGATAGCCGCCCTCGGCGATGTCGACCTTGTCCTCGAGCACGAGCTTCTCGGCTTTGCGGCGGCCCACGTCGGGCTTCGACTCGTAGTCGGCGATCACCAGCTCGATGGGGCGACCGTTGAGCCCGCCCGACCTGTTGATGCGGTCGACGGCCATCTGGGTACCGACCAGCGCGGTCTTGCCGCCGGCCGCGGCCGTGCCGGAGAGCGGTTGGAGCACCCCGACCTTGTACGGCCTGGCTTGCCCGAACGCCGCGCGCCACGGCGCCGGGACGAGCATCGTCGCGCCGACGGCGCCGGCGGCGGCCGTCCCGAGCCCGAGGAACGTGCGGCGCGTCGTCTTGCCGCTCCACCACATGTCCTTCGCCCAGGGTTCGTCCTGCCACCGCTCGGTCATCGGATCCTCCCTCGACGCACGCGGATGCGTCGTTTCACGCACAAGGATTGCTCTTTATAGACTACATAGACTACCCGATCTGACCGCGCAAGAGCTCCCCGGCCTAGAGGGTGCCCGGGTACCCTCCGCCGTCGATCAGGAAGTTCTGACCCGTCATGAAACCGGCCTGGGCGCTGCAGACGAACGCGCAGAGGTCGCCGAACTCCGCGGGATCGCCGAAGCGCCCGGAGGGGTTCGCCCGGTGGCGGTCGCTGACGACCTCCTCGATGGTCCGGCCACTGGTCTTCGCCTGGATGGCGATCGTCGAGCGCAGGCGGTCGGTGTCGAACGGACCGGGGAGCAGGTTGTTGATCGTGACGTTGTGGCCGACGGTCTTGCGCGCGAGCCCGGCGACGAAGCCCGTGAGCCCGGTGCGCGCGCCGTTCGAGAGCCCGAGGATGTCG
>QHSZ01000303.1 GCA_003220595.1 Candidatus Rokuibacteriota bacterium
ACCCACACGGCGTCTGCCGGCACGACGCTGAACTTGACCTGGGCGTACATCCCGGGCATGAGCGCGTGATCCTCGTTGCCGAGGCGCACTTCCGTGAGCAGCGTGCGGGACGTGGGATCGAGGGCGCCCGCGGTACTCGCGATCCTCCCGACGAACGGTCGGTGCGGGTACTCGGGCACGAGGATCCGGGCTTCCTGGCCCGGCACGATCGAGCGGACGAAGGTCTGCGGGACGTTGACGAAGATGCGGAGGTTCTCGACGCGCGCGATCCGGAACAGCGGGCTCGCGCCCGTGCCGCTGCCCGAGGTGATCAAGGCACCGCGGTCGATCCCGCGCGTCGTGATGATGCCCGCGAACGGCGCTTCGACCTTCTGGAAGGACTGGAGCGCCAGCAGCCGCTGCACGTTGGCCTCGCTCGCGGTCACGTTCGCCCGGGCCGCCGCCACGCTGGCCTCCAGGGCGCCGACGTTCGCGTGCATCGCGTCGACGTTGGCCTGGGTGGCCGCGGTGGCCGCGCGGGCGGCGGCGAACGCCGCCCGCTTCTCGTCCGCATCCTGATGCGCGACCAGCTCCATGCGCTCGAGCCGGATGAAGCGCTCGGCGCTGGCGCCGGCGAACCCCTCGTTCGCCTTCGATTGATCGACGCTCGCCCGGGCCTGCTGGAGATTCGCCTGGGCCTGCGTGAAGCTCGCCTGGGCTTGCGCCAGACCCGAGCGCGTCTGGGCGAGCGCCGCGCGGGCCTGGCTGAGCTCCTGGTCGAGCTCGGGCGTGTCGATCTGGGCCAGAACCTTCCCTGGCGCCACGCGCTCGCCGATGTCGACGTAGCGCTCGCGGACATAGCCGCTGGTGCGGGCGTAGATGGCCGTCTCCTCGATCGCCTGGATGTTGCTCGGCAGCACGAGGTCGATCGGCCCATCGGCGCGCGTGGGCGGCACGACGCCCACGGACACGACCCCGGCGTCGGGGGCCGTGGAGGCCGCGACCAGCTCCGCGTTCTGGCGCAGGCGCGGCACCACGCCGATGACGAGCAGCATGACGCCGAGCGCCAGGCCGATGAGGAGGCTCCACGTCGTTCGCGACCTAGGCATCGTTCACTCCTGGGTTGACATCGTTGGCGCTTCGCGGCGGGCGCCGGCGGAGGACGCTGTAGACGAGCGGAACGAGGAAGAGCGTGGCGAAGGTCGCCACCAGGAGGCCGCCGATGACCGCGCGGCCCAGCGGCGCGTTCTGCTCGCCCCCCTCGCCGAGGCCGAGCGACATCGGCAACATGCCGAGGATCATGGCGAGCGCGGTCATCAACACCGGGCGCAGGCGGGTGGCGCCGGCCGCGAGGGCGGCCGTGCGCGAATCGTGGCCCTCCAGCATCTGGTCGTTCGCGAACGTGACCATGAGGATGCTATTCGCGGTGGCGACGCCGACGCTCATGATGGCGCCCATGAGGGCGGGCACGCTGAACGTCGTGTGCGTGACGAAGAGCATCCATACGATGCCGCAGAACCCGGCCGGCAACGCGGTGATGATGATGAACGGATCGAGCCAGGACTGGAAGTTGACGACCATGAGCAGATAGACGAGCACGACGGCGAAGATCAGGCCGAGGCCCAGCCGGAGAAAGGCGGAATTCATGCTCTCCACCTGGCCGCGCACGGCGATCGTGTGTCCGGGGGGCAGCTTGGCTCTGAGCTCGGCCGCGATCGTCTGAACCGCCGCCGCCACGCTGCCGAGGTCGCGGTCCTGCACGTTGGCGTAGATGTCGAAGACCGGCTGCACGTTCGAGTGACTGATGACGGCCGGGACCTCGCGTCGTTCGAGAGAGGCCAGATTGCTGAGGAGCTGGGGCGGGCCCGCGGTGCCCGGGGTGACCGAGGTGTTCATGAGCGTGTTGACGGAGTCGACCCGGCTCTGGGGCGTCTGGACGGCGACGATATAGTTGATGCCGCTGCGGGGATCGGACCAGTAGTTCGGCGCCACGACCGCGCTCGAGCTGAGCGTGACGAGCATGGTGTTCGCCACGTCGCGCTGGGTCAGACCCAGCTCGGCGGCGCGCGACCGGTCGACGTTGACGAGCAGCGACGGCGAGTTGACCACCTGGTGCAGGTGGACGTCGGCCGCGCCCGGAATGCGCGCCATCCGGGCCGCGACCTCGAGCGCGATCTCGTGAGTCGCCTGCTGGTTGAACCCCGTGACCTGCACGTCGATCGGCGCCGGCAGCCCGAAGTTCAAGATCTGGCTCACGATGTCCGCGGGCTGGAAGAAGAAGGTGACGCCCGGGAATGCGCGCGGCAGCGTCTCGCGGAGCGTCTTCATCCAGTGGGCGGTCGGCCGATGACGCTCCGGATTCAGCGCGACGAGGATCTCCCCGTCCGAAGATCCGAGGGTCACGCTGTCGGTGAAGGCGAGGTTGATCGGCTGGGGCTGGCCGATGTTGTCGATCACCAGCTGGACCTCGTCCTTCGGGATGAGGCGGCGGATGGCTGCCTCGACGTCCGCGAACACCTGCTCGGTCTCTTCGATCCGCGTCCCGGCCGGCGCCCGAACGTGGAGGCGGAACTGTCCCGTGTCCACCTCGGGGAAGAAGTCGCGCCCGATGAACGGGAGGAGTGCCGCCCCGCTCACCGCGATCACGGCGAAGGCGGCGAGCACGCGCGAGCGCCGGGCGAGCGCGGTCTCGAGGGCACGTACGTACGCCGCGCGGAGCCGCTCGAACCGTCGCTGGAATCCGTCGTGCAGCCGGCCGAAGGCGCCCGGCGCCGCGCCCGCGTCGGCCGCGCCGTGGGCCTCGCCGGCCAGCAGGTAGCGCACGAGCGTGGGGACGATCGTGCGCGACAACAGATAGGACGCCAGCATGGCGAACACGACGGCCATGGCCAGGGGCGTGAAGAGATACTTCGCGGGGCCGGTCAGGAACACCACCGGCACGAAGACGATGCAGATCGACAGGGTCGAGACGAAGGCGGGCGTGGCGATCTGCTGGGCGCCGTCGAGGATCGCCTGCACGAGCCGTGTGCCCAGGCCGAGGTTCCGGTGGATGTTCTCGATCTCCACGGTGGCGTCGTCGACCAGGATGCCGACCGCCAGCGCGAGCCCGCCGAGCGTCATCACGTTGAGCGTCTGGCCGATCGCGCTCAGGATCGCCAGCGACGTGAGGATCGAGAGCGGGATCGACGTGATCACGACGAGGGTGCTGCGCCAGCTCCCGAGGAAGAGCAGGATCATGAGGCCGGTCAGAACGGCGGCGATCGCGCCTTCCGTGAGCACGCCGGTGATGGCGGCGCGCACGAAGAGCGACTGATCGAAGAGCTCCTTGATCTCGAGGCCCGGCGGCGCGGAGGCGCGGATGCTCGGTAGGAGCGCCTTGAGCTGCTTGACGATCGTGAGGGTCGAGGCGCCGCCCTTCTTGATCACGGTGAGCAGCACCGACCGGCGGCCGTCCTGCCGGACCATGTTGGTCTGGACCGCGAAGCCGTCGCGCACGTGCGCCACGTCGCGCAGGTAGACCGTGGCGCCGTTGACGACCTTGACGGGCAAGTCGTTGAGCGCGGCCACGGCGTCGGGGCTGCTGTTGAGGCTCACCCGGTACTCGCGGGGCCCGAGCTTCACGCTGCCGGACGGCAGCGTCAGGTTCTGGAGGCTGACGGCCGCGCTCACGTCCGCCGCCGAGATCGACTTCGCCAGGAGCGCCTGGGGATCGAGATCGACCATGATCTGGCGCGGCTTGCCGCCGTACGGCAGAGGCAGCGTGATGCCCTGGATCGGCGCGATCTGCTGACGGATGCGGTAGATGCCGTAGTCGTAAAGCTGAGCCTCCGAGAGCGTCTTGCCGCCGAGGGCGAGCTGGATGATCGGGACGCTGGAGGCGTTGTACTGGAGGATGAAGGGCGGGACCGCGCCGGGGGGCATGCGACGAAG
>QHSZ01000317.1 GCA_003220595.1 Candidatus Rokuibacteriota bacterium
AGGTAGAGCGTCGGACGCGCGAGGAACGTCGAGAACGTGAAGAAGTAGAGCGCGAAGCCGATGGGGCGCTCGCCGCGCCGGCAGATCAGCGTCTCGAAGTAGCGGCGCCGCCCGAAGCCGTGCCGCCGGATCTGCGCGGCCGTGGCCGTCACCTGGCGGGTCAGGCGCTCGTACGCGGCGAGGCCGCGGATGAGCCGGAGGATCGTGGGGACGTCGCGCCGCGTGGCGCGGCGGATGGAGAGCCCAGTCGGCCTCGTGCTCACGCCCCCGCGACGTCCAGGAGCATCTCGGTGTAGCAGCGCGCGCCCGCGTGGATGTTCTCGAGCGACAGGCGCTCGTCGTTGCCGTGCACGCGACCCCACTCGCCCTCGTCCATGATGAACGGGCTCCAGCCGTAGCCGTGGAGCCCGCAGCGCCGGAACACCCAGTTGTCGGTGAACCCGACCAGGATCTCCGGCGCGACGACCGCCTCCGGCGCGCGGCGGCGGAGGGCCTCGGCCAGCGACTTGTAGAGCGCCGTGTCGGGCGGCGACAGGTTCGGCACCTTCGGCTCGCCGGTGACCGTGACCTCGATCTGGTCGTCGTCGATCACGCCCTTGACCCACGCGACGATCTCCGCCGGCTCGTCGCCCGCCAGCATGCGGCAGTCGATCCCGGCCCAGGCCTCGGGCGGGATGACGTTGCGCTTCTCGCTGCCGTGCAGCATCGTCACGGCGAACGTCGTCCGCACCATCGCGGCGTGCAGGCGCCGGGTCAGGAATCGCGCGCGGAAGGCGTCGTCCCGGAGGCTCCGCGCGAGGTCGTCGTAGCCCCGGCCCTCGGGCTCGGGCAGCACGCTCGCGAGGCGCACGAAGTACTCCTGGACCTCGGGGAGCACGCGCAGCGGCCGCTCGCTCGCGAGCAGCCGGTTGAGGGCGCGGATGAGCCGGTGCGGCGCCGTGTCCGGCCAGGGCATCGAGCCGTGCCCCGGCTGGCTCTTCGCGGTGAGCGTGAGCGGCAGTCCCGTCTTCTCCGAGATGACGATGTGGCCGAGCGGCGCCTTGAAGCCCGCGTGCGTCTCGATCCCGCCGAGCTCCGAGATCGCGTACTCGGCGCCGGCGATCCAGTCGCGGCGCTGATCGGCGACGAACCGGGCGCCGTACGCGCTCCCCGCCTCTTCGTCCGCCGTGGCGAGGAAGATGAGGTCGCGCTTGAGCGGCGCCTTCGCGCGCTTGAGCGCCAGGAGCGCGGCGAGGTGCATGATGCCGGTGGACTTCATGTCGATCGCGCCACGCCCGTAGAGGTAGCCGTCCCGGAGCACGCCGCCGAACGGGTCCACCGTCCAGTAACGGCGGTCGGCGTACACGACGTCGATGTGGTGGTGGAGCACGATCCCCGGGAGCGAGCCGTCGCCCCGGAGCCGCGCCATGAGGTTCGCGCGGCCGGGCGCCGACTCCACCGTCTCGCTCGGGATCCCCTCGCCCGCGAGCACCCCCGCGAGGAACGTCGCCCCCGCGAGCTCGTTGCCGGGCGGGTTGGTGGTGTCGATCATGAGGTAGCGGCGCAGCAGGTCCGCCGTCTCGTCGCCGAGCGCCTTCCAGTCGATGCTCATCGCCGGGCCATCCACGTCGGGAGTCTATCACTCCCCGCGGGGGCGACGGCCCTCCGTCAGCGGAGCCGCGGCGTGAAGCCCTGCACCGACACGTACTGGTCGGGCCACGGCAGGTCGTACCCCTGCTCGTACGCGGCGTGACGGGTCCAGTAGGGGTCGTAGAGGTGGGCGCGCGCGAGCACGCAGAGGTCGGCGCGGCCCGCCGCGATGATCGAGTTCACGTCGGCGTACGAGGCGACGTTGCCGACGGTCATCGTGGGAATGTCCGCCTCGTGCCGGATGCGGTCGGCGAACGGCGTCTGGAAGAGTCGGCCGTAGACTGGCTTCTGCTCGGGCACGGTCTGGCCGGCCGAGACGTCCACGATGTCGCAGCCGTGCGCCTTGAGGAGCCTCGCCACCTCGACCGCGTCGCCCGGCGTCATGCCGCCCTCGGCCCAGTCGGTCGCCGAGATCCGCACCGACATGGGCCGGGCGGCCGGCCAGACGGCGCGGACGGCGTCGAAGACCTCGAGCGGGAACCGCGCGCGGTTCCCGAGCGAGCCGCCGTACGCGTCGGCGCGCCGGTTCGTGAGCGGCGAGAGGAAGCTCGCGAGCAGATAGCCGTGGGCGAAGTGGAGCTCGAGGAGGTCGAAGCCCGCCTCCTCCGCCATGCGCGCGGCGCGCGCGAAGTCGTCGCGGACCGCCTCCATGTCGCCGCGCTCCATCGCCCTCGGGATCTGACTGTGGGGGAAGTACGGGATCGGCGACGCGGAGACGAGCGCCCAGTTGCCCGACGGAAGCGGCTCGTCGATCCCCTCCCAGAGGCGCCGCGTCGAGCCCTTGCGCCCGGCGTGGGCGAGCTGGAGGCCGATCTTCGCGGGCGAGTGCCCGTGGACGAAGTCCACGATGCGCTTCCACGCCGTGACGTGCTCCGGCTTGTACATGCCGGCGCATCCCGGGCTGATGCGTCCCTCCCGGCTCACGTCGGTCATCTCGGTCATCACGAGCCCCGCGCCCCCGATGGCGCGGCTCCCGAGGTGCACGAGGTGCCAGTCGTCGGGCGCCCCGTCCTCCGCCGAGTACTGGCACATGGACGAGACGACGACGCGGTTCGGGAGCACGAGCTCGCGCAGCCGGAACGGCGTGAACATGGGCGGCGGCGCCGGCGCGGCGGGCACCGCGACGCGGCTCTGCCGCTCCGCCTCGGACACGAGCCAGCGGTCGACCCGCGACACGAAGCCCGGATCGCGCAGCCGCAGGCTGTCGTGGGTGACGCGGAGGCTCCGCGTGAGCAGGCTCACCGCGAACTGGAGCGGCCCGAGCCGGCCGTGATAGCGTTCGGTCGCCTCGAACCACTCGAGGCTCACCTGCGCGGCCCGCTGGAGGGCCTCGACCCCGGGCCGCCGCTCCTCCTCGTACGCGGAGAGCGCCTTCGGCACCTCGCCGTGGCGCTGGAGCGCCCGCGCGAGCGCGATCGCGTCCTCCATGGCGAGCTTCGTCCCCGAGCCGATCGAGAAGTGCGCGGTGTGCGCGGCGTCGCCCAGCAGGACGACGTTCCCGTGGTGCCAGCAGCCGTTCCGCACGGTCGGGAAGCTGCGCCAGAGCGAGCGGTTCTTGAGGAGCCGGTGGCCGCGCAGCTCCTCGGCGAAGAGCCGCTCGGCGAAGGCGAGCGTCTGATCCTCGTCCGCCTGGTCGAGGCCGGCGCGCCGCCACGTCGCCTCCGTCGTCTCGAGGATGAAGGTGGACATGGACTGGTCGTAGCGATACGCGTGGACACGCCAGAGCCCGTGCTCGCTCTCCTTGAAGATGAACGTGAAGGCCGGATACGGATACGTGGTGCCGAGCCAGACGAACTTGTTGGGCCGCCAGTCGGCGCGGACGGTGCTGTTGACGCCGTCGGCGGCGAGGATCAGGTCGGCGTCGCGGTAGGCGTCGAGGTCGGCGACCTCCTGTTGGAACCGGAGCGACACGCCGAGCGCCGTGCAGCGCCGCTGGAGGATGTCGAGCAGGCGCTGGCGCGACATGCCGGAGAAGCCGTGGCCCGTCGAGGTCAGCACCTCGCCCCGGTAGTGGATGTCGATGTCGTCCCAGTGGGCGAGGCTCTTGGCGATCTCCTCCGACGTCTCGCGGTCGGCCTCCGCAAACCCCTCGAGCGTCGCGTCGGAGAAGACGACGCCGAAGCCGAAGGTGTCGTCGGCCCGGTTGCGCTCGACGACGACGATGTCGTGGGCGGGGTCCGCCTTCTTCATGAGCAGGGCGAAATAGAGCCCCGCCGGACCACCGCCGATGCTGACGATCTTCACGCGAGCATTTTAGGCTAGAATCTTTCCCGGGTTCGCCCGCAAACACGACTCTCCACCCGACACCCGGAGGTCCCCATGGCGTACGACAGGCTCACCGTCACCCTGACTCTGGTGCTGGCGCTCGGCGTCGCGGGCGCCACGGCTGACGACAAGGTCGGCACGGTGCGTTTCCCGACTTCGTGCAGCGCCGCGGTTCAGCCGGACTTCGAGCGCGCGGTCGCCATGCTCCACTCCTTCTGGTTCCAGGCGTCCACGAACGCGTTCGTGGCCGTCGCGCAGCAGGATCCCGGCTGCGCGATCGCCCACTGGGGCGTCGCGATGAACCTGCTCGGCAATCCGTTCGCGTGGCCGCCGTCGCCAAAGGCGCTCGCCGACGGCTGGGCCGCCGTCGAGCGGGCGAAGGCCGCGGGCGCCAGGATGCCGCGCGAGCGCGACTACGTCGCCGCGATCGAGGCGTTCTACAAGGACGCCGCCACGGTGGACCACCGCACCCGCGCGCTCGCCTACCGGCAGGCGATGGAGCAGCTCGCGGGACGTTATCCCGAGGACCGTGAGGCGACGATCTTCTACGCGCTCGCCCTCAACGCGACCGCGCTGCCGACGGACAAGACCTACGCCGACCAGCTGAAGGCCGCGGGCATGCTCGAGAAGGTCTTCGCCGAGCAGCCACAGCATCCGGGCGTCGCCCACTATCTCATCCACAGCTACGACTATCCGCCGATCGCGGACAAGGGCCTCACCGCGGCCCGGCGCTACGCGGCCATCGCGCCGGCGGCGCCCCACGCGCTTCACATGCCGTCCCACATCTTCACGCGGCGCGGGTACTGGCAGGAGTCCGTCGACGCGAACCGGGCCTCCGTGAGCGCCATGAGCAGCCACTTCGACCAGCTCCACGCGCTCGACTATCTGACCTACGCGTACCTGCAGATGGGGCAAGACGTCGCGGCCAAGCGCGTCGTGGACCAGGTCGGCGAGCTCCCGAAACTCACCGTGGAGCACTTCGTGACGGGCTTCGCCCTGGCGGCGATCCCGTCCCGCTACGCCCTCGAGCGCGGCCGCTGGGCGGACGCCGCGCAGCTCGCGCTCTTCGGCAAGGAATTCCCGTGGGGCCGCTTCCCTCAGTCCGAAGCCCAGCTCGTCTTCGCGCGGGGGCTCGGCGCCGCGCGCGCCGGCGACCCGGCGGCGGCCAGGCGCGACGCGGACCGGCTCGGCGCGCTGCGTGACGGGCTCGCGGCGGCGAAGGTCGGCTACTGGGCCGAGCAGGTGGACATCCAGCGCCAGGTCGTGTCGGCCTGGGTGGCGCGCGCCGAGGGCCGCAAGGACGAGGCCCTGACGCTCCTGCGCACGGCAGCCGAGCGCGAGGACGCAACGGAAAAGCATCCGGTGACGCCGAGCCAGCTTGCCCCCGCGCGCGAGCTCCTCGCCGATATGCTGCTCGAGGCGAACGATCCCGCGCAGGCGCTGCGGGAATACGATGCCGCCATGCGCGTGGAGCCGAACCGCTTCCGGGGGCTGTACGGCGCGGCGCGCGCGGCGGAGCTCTCGGGCGACCGGACCAAGGCACGGACGTATTACTCGCAGCTCGTGACGCTCGGCGAGAAGGCGGACGGCGAGCGTCCCGAGCTTCGGCAGGCGAAGGTGTTCCTCGGCAGGTAACCACTCACCCAAAGGAGACCGGTCATGGCGAAAGTGCTGAAGTGCGGCGATCTGATGCCGGGCTGCGACTTCG
>QHSZ01000318.1 GCA_003220595.1 Candidatus Rokuibacteriota bacterium
GGGCGACGCTGGCGGCGCCCGCGGTCCTGCCGCTGCTCGTCGTCCAGGCGCTCGTCGCCGGGCGCGACTTCACCTCGCCGCTCGTGACGCGGCTCTGCTCGCAGGACCGTCTGGATGCGCCGCCCGCGCGCGAGCCGCTCATCGCGCTCGTCGCGCAGGAGAAGCCGCGCCCGTGACCCCTGAGGACGGCTACGACGTCGTCGTGGTGGGAGGCGGGCCCGGCGGCTCCACGACGGGCGCGTTCCTCGCGAAGGCCGGCTGGCGCGTGCTCCTGTTCGAGCGCGAGGCCTTCCCGCGCTTCCACGTGGGTGAGTCGCTGCTGCCGGCGACGCTGCCGATCCTCGAGCGACTGGGCGTCCTCAAGACGATCGCCGAGCGCGGCTTCCAGCTGAAGATCGGCGCCACGTTCCACGACCAGGAATCGGGATTCGAGCACACCTTCCACTTCCTGCGCGGCAAGCCCTGGCCGAGCTACGCCTACCAGGTGCCGCGCGCGGAATTCGACGCGGTCCTGCTCGAGCACGCCAAGAAGCTCGGCGTCGACGTCCGCCAGCCGGCGACGGTGGAGTCGGTGGCGTTCGACGCCGAGGGCGTCACGGTGACCGCGGCGAGTCACGGCCAGCGGACGGAAACGCGCGCGCGCTTCCTGGTGGACGCGAGCGGCCGCGCCGGGCTCCTCGCGCAGAGAGTCGGCCGCCGCGAGCGCGTGCCGAACCTCGGCAAGGTCGCGCTCTTCGCCCACTGGCGCGGAGCCTGGCGGGCGCCCGGCCTCGACGAGGGTAACATCCGCATCTTCGTCTTCGAGCACGGCTGGTTCTGGTGGATCCCGCTCGCCGGCGACCGGACGAGCGTCGGCGGCGTGATGCACGCCAGGACGGTCCAGGAGTGGGACGGCACGCCAGAGGCACTCTATGACGAGATGATCCGGCGCTGCCGGAGGGTGGCCGAGCAGCTCCGCGGCGCCGAGCGGGTGACCTCGATCCATCGCGAGGCGAACTTCTCCTACCGGAACGAGCCGGTCGTGGGCGACCGGTTCCTCGCGGTCGGGGACGCCATCGCCTTCGTGGACCCGATCTTCTCGGGCGGCCTGCACATCGCCATGCAGTCGGGCGAGCTGGCGGCGCGGGCGGCCGCCTCAGCACTCGCCGACGGGCGCTTCGAGGCCCGGCGCTTCAGGGCGTACGAGCGGCGCGTCTGGGGCGGGCTCCACCCGTTCTTCAAGTTCATCCACAAGTACTACGAGCCCGCGTTCCTCGAGCTGTTCCTCAACCCCAAGAGCCTGCTCGGCATGACCGACGCAGTTCTGAGCGTGCTGTCGGGGGGCGCCTTCCTCGGCATGCGGTGGCGGACGCGGGCGTCGCTCGCGCTTCTGTTCGCGATCGCGCGCGTCAACGTGTGGGTGCGCCGGCGCTCGGGGCGGGCCGTGGAGTCGCGCCTCGAGTGGTGATCCTCCGGGCGCTCCGGAGCTACGCGTTCACCATCGCCGGCATTGCGGTCGGCGTCGCCGGGCTGGTCGCCCTCGGCGCGATGAGCGAGCGCATCGTGCGCTTCATCGAGGGCGGCGACCGGTTCGTGCTCGGCCAGATCTCCGTCGCGGGACGGGGGATGGGCATGGGCGCCGGGTTCACGGCGGGCGGCCTCCTGCCGGCCGCGGCGCTCGCGAGGATCTCGGGCGTCGAGGGTGTCTCGGGGGTGCAGGCGCAGGTCATGCTGCCGCTCAACCCATCGACCTCACAGTTCATGACGCTCACGCAGGAGCTGGTCCTCGGCCTCGACCTCTCGGTGCCGATGCCGAACCGCCACTACCGCGCGCTGCCCGTGCGCGCCGGGCGCTACCTGCGCCCGGGCGACCGCCGTGTGGCCGTCGTCGGCGCGGCGCTCGCCGCCTCACGCGGGCTCACGGTGGGCTCGCGGCTCGCGCTCGAGGGGACGCCGTTCGAGGTCGTGGGCGTGCTTGACCGCATGCTGACGGCACCCGACCGGTTCGTCATCGTGCCGATCGAGGATGCGCGGGCGCAGTGGCTGGCCAAGGACCGGCTCCTCCAGACGCTGCTCGCGTCGGGCGCCGCGGCGCTGACCGCGGCCGACCTGAACACGGGCGCCGCCGTCGGCTGGCGCGACGGCGAGGACGCCGATGCGGTCGCGCGCCGGATCCTCGCGCAGGTGCCCGGCGTGCACGTCCAGCTCCCGAGCGAGCTCTCGTCCCTCCTCCGCTCCTCGACCGCGTTCTTCTCGGCGCTGCTCGCCGGCATGGGTGCCCTCGCGCTCGTGATCGGCGGGCTCTCGCTCGCCAACACGATGGCCGCCGCGGTCTTCGAGCGGATCCGCGACTTCGGCGTCAAGCGCGCCCTGGGCGCGACCGACTGGGCGCTCGGCCGCGAGGTCCTGGCCGAGTCGCTCGCCGTCACGCTCGCGGGCGGCCTCGCGGGCATCCTGCTCGCCCTCGCGCTCGGACTCGCCGTGGACGCGTACGCGGCGCGCACGGGGCAGCAGCTCTTCCACTTCTCGGCGCGCCTCCTCGGCGGGGCGCTCGCGTTCTCCGTGTCGCTCGGCGTCCTCGCGGCCGCGTACGCGACGTGGCGCGTCGTGAGCCTGCCGCCGGCCGAGGCGATCCGCAGGGGCGCCTGACATGACTTCGCAGACGGAACACTAGTGCCGTGCTCCGCGCGACCGGGCTCGGGAAGTCGTACCGCGCGCCGTCGGGCGCGCGGGTGCCGGTGCTCGCCTCCGCGGACCTCACGGTGAAGGGCGGCGAGTTCGTCGTGATCTCCGGGCCCTCGGGCTCCGGGAAGACCACGCTGCTGAACGTGCTCGGCCTCCTGGAGGACGCCGAGCACGGCGAGGTGTGGTACGAGAGCGCGCGCGTGAGCGCCTTCGGGCGGAACGCGAAGAGTCGGGCGCGGGCGCGCTCGGTCGGCTTCGTGTTCCAGTCGTTCCTGCTGCTGCCCGGGCTGAGCGCGCTCGATAACGTCCTGCTCGCGGCGCGCTACGCGGGCCGCGACGCCGCCGCGGCGCGACGGCGGGCCCACAAGCTCCTCGACGAGCTCGGCGTCCTGCACCGGACGGGGTACTTTCCGCCGCAGCTCTCGGGCGGCGAGCAGCAGCGCGTCGCGTTTTGCCGCGCCGTGCTCAACGACCCGCCGCTGCTCCTGGCCGACGAGCCGACGGGCAACCTCGACGAGGCCAACGGCGCCGCGATCCTCGAGGCGCTCCGGAGCCGGGCGC
>QHSZ01000319.1 GCA_003220595.1 Candidatus Rokuibacteriota bacterium
GCCATTCGCGACATCTCCCACGACCCGACGCTCCGAGAGACGATCAAGCTCAAGGACGGGCGCACGCTCAGCGCGCTCCAGATGCAGCTCGAGTACCTCGAGTACGCCACGCGCTACGTGGACTCGATCAGCCCGGACCCGGCGACCAAGGACGTGCTCGCGCGCTGGACCGACGTGCTCACGAAGCTCGAGTCCGACCCGATGCAGCTCCACCGCGAGCTCGACTGGGTCATCAAGCGCACGCTGATCGAGAACTACATGAACCGCCACCGGCTCTCGTGGCGCGACCCGAAGGTCTCGCTGCTGGACCTCCAGTATCACGACATCCGACCCGACAAGGGCGTCTACTACCGCCTCGTGGCCAACGACCACGTGGACCGGACCACCGACGACGAGACGATCGAGCAGGCCAAGCACGTGCCGCCGCAGACGACCCGCGCGCGGCTGCGGGGCGAGTTCATCCGCCAGGCGAACCTGAAGGGCAAGGACTACCGCGTGGACTGGGTGTATCTGAAATTGAACGACCCGGAGCGCGAGACGATCCTCTGCAAGGACCCGTTTCAGTCCCACGACGAGCGGGTCGAGCGCCTGATCCGCTCCTTCTGAGCCTGGTTCGGGCTCCCGCTCGTGGGGCGTCGCGCGCCGACGCCCCCCAACCCAGTGTGTAGTCCGCGGATCGTTGACACCCGCGCGGCGCCGGTGCTAATTCTGGCTTCTCACGGTCGTGCGCGGCGGTCACCAACGGAGATCGGCGTTCCCTCACGCGTCGAGGAGGCTCGGGATGTTTGGACGGAAGCGCGGCACGCCCAAGGTCAAGGCCAACGATCTCACCGCCTTCATCGACGAGGGCTCCGAGATCGAGGGCAAGTTCACCTTCAACGGTACCGTGATGCTGAACGGCCGCTTCCGCGGCGAGATCGTCACCAACAGTAGCCTCATCATCGGCGAGAAGGGCGTCGTCAACGCCTCCATCCGCGCCGGTGTCGTCCTGATCTCGGGCGAGGTCGTCGGCAACGTGCTGGCCTCCGAGCGCGTCGAGCTGCGCGGCTCGGCGCGTGTGTTCGGTGACGTCGAGGCGCCCGTGGTGGTCGTCGACGAGGGCGTGCTCTTCGAGGGGCACTGCCGCATGACCAAGGCCCGCCCGGTCGAGGCCGCGACGCCGGCGACGCCCGCCCGCGAGCGCGACCTCTCCGTCGTTCCGTTCAAGCGCTGAGGCGGGGCCCGCACCGCGCTCGCGCCCCGCGACACTCATCCCGCCGACGCCCAGCCTCGCGTCAGCGCGCGCACCTCGGCGAGAAGCTCACCGAGGTCCAGCGTGAGGAGACGCGCCCCCTCCACGACCCGCCGTCCGTGGACCCAGACGTCGGTGACGGCCTGGGACGACATGGCGTAGACGACCGACTTCGTCAGATCGCTCCGCGGGTGGAGCGACGGATGCGTGAGATCCACCGCGACGAGGTCCGCGAGCCGGCCCGGCGCGATCGCGCCCGCCGGGAGACCGAGGATCTCGGCACCCGACGCCGTGCCCAGCGCGAGCGCGCGCTCGGCGGAGAGCGCCGCGCCGTCGAGCAGGCGCACGCGCTGGAGCAGCGAGGCCATGCGCATCTCCTCGAAGACCGAGAGGCGGTTGTTGGTGCAGCCGCCGTCGGTGCCGAGCCCGACCCGGACGCCCGCCCGCAGCAGCTCGGGCAGACGCGTGATTCCGTCGCCCAGGAACATGTTGGAGGCGGGGCAATAGGCGAGCGCCGCGCCGCGCGCGCCCATGAGCGCGATCTCCTCGTCGTCGAGCCACACGCAGTGGACGCCGATCATCCTCGGACCGAGCACGCCGAGGCGGTCCAGATAGCGGATGGGCGTCGCGCCGTGCTCCCTGAGGGTGCGCTCGCCCTCGTACCGCCCCTCCGCGACGTGGATGTGCAGGCGTGTGTCCTCCGCCTCCGCGACCTCCCAGCCGGCGCGGATCATCGCGGACGACGCGCCGTGCGGGCTGTGGGGCGCGGGCTGCACGCTCACCATGGGATCGTGGCGATGCGCGGCGATGAGCTCGCGCGTCCGCGCCGCGGCGTCGGCGACCGGCTCGCGGTAGCGCGCCGGCGCGCCTTCCCAGTCGTACATCGCGCGCGCGAGGACGAGGCGGATGCCGGCGCGCCCAGCCGCCGCGATGACGGCCTCGGCGTTCGCGTTGCCGTGATCTTGAAGGTAGAAGAAGTCCACGCAGGTCGTGGCGCCGTGCAGCAGCATCTCGGCGAACGCGAGCTCGGCGCCGAGCGCGATCCCGCGGCGGTCGAGGCGCTCGGAGAACGGATAGAGCACGCGGTCGCGCCAGCCCATGAAGTCGAGGTCGTCGCCGAGGCCCCGCAGGAGCGACTGGAAGGTGTGGCAGTGGGCGTTGACCGTGCCCGGCAGGAGCGCCCGGCCCGCGAGCGTCAGGTCGCCCTGGCCGAGACGCCCCGCGGGCTCGACCGCCGTGATGCGTCCACCCTCCACGTCGACGGCGTGGCCCGAGCGCCAGCCCGCGTCCGTCCAGACCAGCTCGGGGACGAGCCTCACGCTGAGGTCGCCCCCGCCGGCGTCACGGGAGCATCGCGAGGAGGGGCGCGAGGTGCGCGGGATCGGGCGTGAGCGTCCCGACCGGATGGCGGTGGAAGAGCTCCACGACCTTCTCGTTGAAGGGCGTCGGGACGCCGAGCCTGCGCCCCTCGGCGACCACGTAGCCGTTCAGGTCGTCGATCTCGGTCCGCCGCTTGCGCAGCACGTCCTGCAGCAGCGAGGGCCGGCCGCCCGCGCGCGTCTTGGCGTCACGGCCGATGTCGGCCTCCACCTCGGCGAGCCCGCGGCCCTCCGCCGCGTCGAGGAAGCGCTGGGCGGTGATGTGGAAGATGGGCTCGACCTCGTGGCCCGCCGCCCGGCCGACGCGGATGACCTCGGCGGCGAGGTGCACCGAGACCCGCCGCGGCCCGGGCTCCGTTC
>QHSZ01000301.1 GCA_003220595.1 Candidatus Rokuibacteriota bacterium
TTGCCGCCGCGCTTGAGGCTCCGCGACAGCGCGACGCGCGCGGCCTCGATCTGGCGGTTCGTGACCCACCCGGGCTCGAGCGCCTTCAGGCCGTACTCGCCGAACGCGAGCGCCGCGCCACGTTGCGCGGTGCCCTTCATCCGCCCGCGCTGGGCCTTCCGGTATTTGACGCGCTTGGGCATGAGCATGGCCGGTCCGCCTCACGCCTCCACCGGCGCGGCGCGGAGCACCTCGCCCTTGAAGATCCACACCTTCACCCCGATCGTCCCGTAGGTCGTGTGCGCGGTCGCGAGCCCGTAGTCGATGTCGGCCCGGATCGTGTGGAGCGGCACGCGCCCGTCGCGGTACCACTCCCGGCGCGCGATCTCGCCGCCGCCCAGCCGGCCGGCGCACGCGATCCGGATGCCGTCGGCCCCGAGCCGCAGCGCAGACGTCACGGCCTTCTTCATCGCCCGCCGGAACGCGACGCGCTTCTGGAGCTGGAGCGCCACGTTCTCCGCCACGAGCTGGGCGTCGAGCTCCGGGTGGATGACCTCCTCGATGTTGAGGTAAATCTCCTTCCCGGTCCGGGCCTGCAGCTCGTTTTTGAGCTTTTCGACCTCCGAACCCTTCCGGCCGATGATGATGCCCGGCCGCGCGGTCGAGATCGAGATCCGCGCGCGATTCGCCGAACGCTCGATGTCGATCTTCGCGATGCCCGCGTGGTAGAGCTGATCCTTGATGTAGCGCCGGATCTTCACGTCCTCGTGCAGCAGCTTCGCGTAGTTCTTCGTGGCGAACCAGCGCGAGCTCCACGTCCGCGTGGAGCCCAGGCGGAAGCCGATCGGATGCGTCTTCTGGCCCATCGCCTATTTCTTCTCCTTGGCCTTGCCCTTGGCCCCTGCCTTCGCCCCCGGCTTCGCCTTGCCCTTGGCCGCCGCGCGCTCCTTCTTGGCCGGCGCCGGCTGCGCCGGTGCCGCGCTCGCGGCCGCCGCCGCCGGCGTCGCCGGCGCAGTCGGCCGCGGCGCGGCGGGCGCGCGGGTGTGCCGCGGCGCGGGGACGCGCGGGGTGCCGTTCGCCTCGTCGCTCACGCCGATCGTCAGGTGGCTCGTCCGGTGCTTGATGAAGAACGCGCGCCCCATCGCGCGCGGCTGCACGCGCTTCATCGAGGGGCCGCCGTCCGCGACCGCCACGACGACGCGCAGATCGTCGAGGTTGCGCACCTGGTGGTTGTGCTCGGCGTTGGCCACCGCCGAGCGCAGCACCTTCTCGACGAGCCGGGCGGCGGCGCGCGGCGTATACTCGAGCGTCGCCAGCGCCTCGCCCACCGGCTTGCCGCGGATCTGGTCGAGCACGAGCCGCGCCTTCCGGGCCGACACGCGGACGAACCGGGCCCTCGCGGTCGTCTTCATCGGCTCACCACACCCATCGCGCTACGACTTCCCCGTCGGCGAGGTCGTCGCCTTCTCGGCCGCGCCGTGCGCCTTGAACGTCCGGGTGAGCGCGAACTCGCCCAGACGGTGGCCCACCATGTTCTCGGTGACGTACACGGGGATGAACTTCTTGCCGTTGTGGACGGCGAGCGTGTGACCGACGAACTCGGGCGGGATCGTCGAGCGGCGCGACCAGGTCTTGAGCACCTTCTTCTGCCGGGTCCGGTTCAGCTCGTCCACCCGCGCCAGCAGCGTCTCATCGATGAACGGCCCCTTCTTCGTCGAACGTCCCATCGCCGGCTCCTATCGGCCCCGGCGCGTCACGATGTCGCGATCGGACGGCCTGGCCCCGCGCCGCGTCTTGTAGCCCTTCGTCGGCTTGCCCCAGGGCGTCATCGGGTGGTTGCCCTTGCCCTTGCCCTCGCCGCCACCCATCGGATGGTCGACCGGGTTCATCACAGTGCCGCGCACCGTCGGGCGGAAGCCCAGCCAGCGGACGCGCCCCGCCTTGCCGACGGACACGTTCTCGTGGTCGAGGTTGCCGACCTGGCCGACCGTGGCCATGCAGTCGAGTGCGATGAGCCGCACCTCACCCGACGGCATCTTGAGGGTGGCACGAGCGCCCTCCTTCGCGAGCAGCTGCGCCTGGGCGCCGGCGCTCCGGCACAGCTGGGCGCCCTTCCCGGGCTTCAACTCGATCGCGTGGATCAGCGTGCCGACCGGGATGTTCCGCACCGCCAGCGCGTTGCCCGGCAGGATGTCGGCCTGTGGCCCGGACATCAGCGTGTCCCCGACCTTGAGCCCGTGCGGCGCGATGATGTAGCGCTTCTCGCCGTCGCGGTAGTGGAGCAGCGCGAGCCGCGCCGAGCGGTTCGGATCGTACTCGATCGCCGCGACGCGGGCCGGGATGCCGAACTTCTCGCGGCGGAAGTCCACCTTCCGCAGCATCCGCTTGGCCCCGCCGCCGCGGTGGCGCACCGTGATCCGGCCGTAGACGTTGCGGCCGTTCGTCCGCCGCTTCGCCTCGAGGAGGCCCTTCTCGGGCTCCTTCTTGGTGATCTCCTCGTACGTGACGTACGTGAGGTAGCGGCGGGCCGCGGACGTCGGCTTGACGGTTCGGATCCCCATGACGCTCTCAGGCCCCCTCGACGAGCTCGATCTTGTGACCCGGCTGGAGCGTCACGATCGCCTTCTTCCAGTCCGGACGCCGGCCCTGGAAGCGGCCCATCCGCTTCAGCTTGCCCTCGAACGACGCGGTCCGCACCGAGGCGACCTTGACGTTGAAGACCTCCTCGACCGCGAGGCGGATCTCCACCTTGTTCGCGTCCGGCCGCACCCTGAACGCGACCGTGTTCTGCTCTTCCTTCTGCCGCATGCTCTTCTCGGTCATGAGGGGGCGGATCAGGATCATCCGGGCGGGACGGCTCATGGCGCGAGCGCCTCCTCCAGCGCCTGGAGGCCCGCGCGCTCGAACACCACTTGCCGCGCGCGCAGGAGCTGATAGACGGAGACGTGCGACGGCGTCTCGACGTCGAGCCACGGCACGTTGCGCGATGCGCGCTTCACGGTGTCGCTCAGCTCCTTCACCACGAGCAGCGTCGGCGTCGCGGCAAGTCCGAGGGCGCCGAGCCGGCTGACGAGCGACTTGGTCTTCCCGTCGGCGACGTCGAGCGCCTCGATCACGGCGAGCTGGCCGTCGGCGATCCGCGCCGCGACGGCCGCGCGCAGCGCCCCGCGGCGCATCTCGCGCGGCAGATCCTGCGCGTAACTGCGCGGCGTCGGGCCGAACGGCTTGCCGCCACCCTTCCACTGCGGCGCCCGGATCGAGCCCTGCCGGGCTCGGCCGGTCCCCTTCTGCTTCCACGGCTTCCGGCCGCCGCCCGAGACCTCGCTCCGCCCCTTGGTGTCGTGGGTCCCCGCGCGCCGGTCGGCGAGCTCGCGCGTCACGGCCTGATGGAGAAGCGGCGAGCGGATCTCGACGCCGAAGACGTCGGGCCGGATCTCCAGCGTGGCCGCCTTCTTTCCCTTCGCGTCCAGCACGGGTACGCTCGGCATGGCTATTTCTTTTCCGCGGCCTTCTGCTGCTGCGCCTTGGTCAGCTTCACGGACTTCCGAATCATCACGAGCGAGCCGTTCGCGCCCGGCACCGCCCCGCGCACCAGGACCAGGTTCTGCTCGGGCATCACGCGCACCACGGACAGGTTCAGCGTGGTGCGCCGGTCACCGCCCATGCGTCCTGGGAGGTGGTGACCCGGCCAGACACGCGAGGGGTCCGACGAGGCGCCGATGGAACCCGGGGCACGGTGGAACATCGAGCCGTGGGTCGCGTCGCCGCCGTACCAGCCGTAGCGCTTGACACCGCCCTGGAAGCCCTTGCCCTTCGTGACGCCGACGACGTCCACGAGCTCGCCCGGCTGGAACATCCCCACCGTCAGCGCCTGACCGACCTCGTAGCCCTGGAGCCGCTCGGTCTTCTCGAGCCGCACCTCGCGGATGACCCGCATCGGCGCGACGTTCAGCTTCTTGAACACGCCGGCCGCCGGCTTCGAGACGTTCTTCTTCTTGGCGCCGAAGCCGAGCTGGAGCGCGTCGTAGCCGTGGCGGTCCTTCGTCCGGACGGCCAGGACCGTGCAGGGTCCGGCCTCGATCACGGTGACGGGCACGTGGCTTCCGTCGTCACCGAACACCTGGGTCATGCCGACCTTGCGGCCGATGAGTCCCTCCTTGCGTGCCATCAACGCACGTTGCCGTGCGACGTCGAGGGACGAGCCGCACGAGGCTCGAGGGAGGAGCGGCCCGGAGCGTACGCCGGCTGAGGCGTCATCCAGCCCACGGTCAACATGCCTTGGGCATGTTGAGGACCGATCCCGCGACGACCGAGCACGAAGTGCGGCGAAGTCAATCGGCGTCGCATCACAGCTTGATCTCCACGTCGACCCCGGCGGGCAGGTCCAGCTTCATGAGGGAATCGACCGTCTGGGGCGTGGGGTCCACGATGTCGAGCAGCCGCTTGTGGGTGCGCATCTCGAATTGCTCGCGCGAGGTCTTGTCCACGTGCGGGCTCCGCAGCACGGTCCAGCGGTTGATGATCGTCGGCAGCAGCACCGGGCCCGAGACGCGTGCGCCGGTCCTCCGCACGGTCTCGACGATCTCCTTGACCGACCGATCGAGCAGCTGGTGGTCATACGCCTTGAGGCGGATCCGGATCTTCTGATCGGCGGCCAAGGTCACCATGCGCTACTCCGTGATCTCCGTGACGACGCCCGCCCCCACCGTCCTCCCGCCCTCCCGGATCGCAAACCGCAGCTCCTTCTCCATCGCCACCGGCTGGATCAGCTCGATCGCCATCGTCACGTTGTCGCCGGGCATCACCA
>QHSZ01000102.1 GCA_003220595.1 Candidatus Rokuibacteriota bacterium
TGTCGGCGCACCAGATCGTGCAGCGCATGCTCTGCTCCGAGGCGAAGGTGGACTCGCAGGCGGTGCGCACGGGCTATCTCTCGTCCTCGGACTGGCACCGGCTCACCGCGGCCGCGGGGCGCCTCAGCGAGGCGAACATCTTCATCGACGACAGCCCCGGGCTCACCGTGCTCGAGGCGCGCGCCAAGGCGCGGCGGATGAAGGCCGAGCACGGCCTCGACCTCCTGGTGATCGACTACCTCCAGCTGATGCGCGGCCGCGCGGCGATGGAGAGCCGGCAGCAGGAGATCTCAGAGATCTCGCGCTCGCTCAAGGCGCTCGCGAAGGAGCTGAGCGTCCCCGTGGTGGCGCTGTCCCAGCTCTCGCGCGCCGTGGAGTCGCGGGCGATGCGCGACTTCCGTCCCCAGCTGTCGGACCTGCGCGAATCGGGGGCGCTCGAGCAGGACGCCGATGTGATCCTCTTCCTCTACCGGCAGTCCCAGTACAAGGAGGAGCTGCCGCCCGAGGAGGCGAACATCGCCGAGGTGATCATCGGCAAGCAGCGCAACGGCCCCGTGGGCACCGTCAGGGTCGTGTTCCTGCCGCAGTATGCGCGCTTCGAGAACGTCGCAGACCTGCACCGGCAGCCCCAGCCCTTTTAGACGCACCGCAGCCGCGTCGCCCGGCGTATCATTGGCCCCGTGCGTTTGCACCGGCTGAAGCGCCTCTTCGTCGGCACGCCCCTTCCGACCGCCCAGCAACGACACGAGCGCCTCGGCAAGGCCACGGCGCTCGCCGTCTTCGCCTCCGACGCCCTCTCATCGGTCGCGTACGCGACGGAGGAGATCCTGCTCGTCCTGGTCCTCGCGGGCACGGTGGCGCTGAGCTACTCGCTGCCCATCGCGATCGCCATCGCCATCCTCATCGCGATCGTCGTCAGCTCCTACCGTCAGACGATCCGGGCCTACCCGCAGGGCGGCGGCGCGTACATCGTCAGCAAGGACAACCTCGGCACCAACGCGGGGCTCGTCGCCGGCGCGGCGCTGCTCATCGACTACGTCCTGACGGTCGCCGTGTCGGTCGCCGCGGGCGTCGCCGCGCTCACGTCCGCGGTGCCGTTCCTCTTCCGCTACCGCGTGCCGCTCTGCGTCCTCGCGGTCGTCGGCGTCGCGGTCGCGAACCTCCGCGGGCTCCGCGAGTCCGGTCAGCTCGTCGCGGCGCCGACCTACCTGTTCATCGGCAGCCTCAGCGTGCTCCTGGTCTACGGCGGCGCCGGCGCGCTGTTCAACTTCATCCCCGAGGCCCCGTACCAGCACCACCCGCCGGGGCTCCACGGCGTCGGGCTCTTCCTGATCCTGCGCGCCTTCTCCTCAGGGTGCACGGCCCTCACCGGCGTCGAGGCTGTCTCCGACGGCGTGCCCGCGTTCAAGCCGCCGGAGGCGCAGAACGCGCGCATCGTGCTGACGTGGCTCGGCGCGATCTTGATCACCCTCTTCCTGGGCATCACCGTTCTCGCCTACGACTTCGGCCTCGTCCCGCGCGCCGACGAGACGGTCGTGTCCCAGCTCGCCCGCCACGTCTTCGGCGGCGGGGTCTTTTACTACGTGATCCAGGCCGGCACGATGCTGATCTTGCTGTTGGCCGCGAACACCTCGTTCGCCGACTTCCCACGCCTCAGCTTCTTCCTGGCGCGCGACCGCTTCATCCCGCGGCAGTTCGCGACGCAGGGCGATCGGCTCGTCTTCTCCAACGGCATCGTGATCCTCGGCGGCGTGGCCACGGTGCTGCTCATCGTGTTCCGCGGCGACACGCACGCGCTGATCCCGCTCTACGCCGTCGGCGTGTTCCTGTCGTTCACGCTCTCGCAGGCGAGCATGGTGCGGCGCTGGTGGAGGCTCCGCGAGGAGGGCTGGTGGTGGCGCTCGTGGCTCAACGGCCTGGGCGCCGTCGTGACCGGGTTCGTCATGCTCACCATCGCCGCGACCAAGTTCACCGACGGCGCCTGGATCGTGGTGCTGCTGATTCCGACGCTGGTGGCCGCGTTCGTGGTCATCCACCGGCACTACGAGGAGGTCGCGCAGCAGCTCTCGCTCGAGGGCTTCGAGCCGCCGCCCCCGATCACCAACACGGTGCTCGTGCTGGTCGGCGACATCCATCGCGGCGTCGTGAAGGCGATCCAGTACGCGCAGACGCTTTCGCCGAACGCGAAGGCCGTCTTCGTCGAGATCGACCCCGAGCGGACGCGCCGGCTCGAAGAGAAGTGGGGCAAGTGGGGCATGGGGGTGCCCCTGATCGTGCTGTCGTCACCCTATCGGTCGCTGCTCGGGCCGCTGCTCGAGTACATCGATAACCTCCAGAAGGACCCGCATCGCATGGTCACGATCGTGCTCCCGGAGTTCATCCCGGCGAGGTGGTGGCAGCTCGGTCTGCACAACCAGACGGCGCTGCTCATCAAGGGTGCGATGCTCTTCCGGAAGAACGTCATCGTCACCGACGTCCCCTACCACCTGACCCACTAGGGAGAGCACGAGGCGTCCGTAGCGGTCGCGCGCGCCATACGCGCGGGCACGTCATGGATGTGGTCGACGTGACCGTGGGTCACGCGGCCGAGGCCGGCGTCCGCAGGGTGAAGGACGACCAGCCGTGAGTAGGGCCGCGGCAACTCTGGTACACTTGGAGGCCGCGTGACCCACGCGATGAACATCGTTCTCGCTCCGGACGGCCCGCTCGACGCCGGCGCGACGCTCGCGCGCTACCACCTGTGGGGAGAGGATCCGGCGAACCGCCTCGTGGGCGGCGCGCTGCTGCGCGTGCTCCGCCTGGGCCGGCGGCTTCTCCCCTACGAGGTGCACCCGCGCGGGGCCGTGGACGACGCGCGCCTCCACGTGCGGATCCCCGGCGTGCGCGACGCCGCCGTCGGCGAGGCGGTCGCCGCGGAGGTGCGGCGGCTCTTCGGCCTCGACTTCGATCTGCCCGGCTTTTACCGGATGGCGAAGGGCGATCCCGTCCTCGCGGCGCTCGTCGAGCCGCTCCACGGGCTCCGCCCGACGCTCGCGCCGGCGCCGCTCGAGATGCTCGTCGGCGCGATCACCGCGCAGCAGGTCAACCTCGCCTTCGCGTTCGCGTGCCGCGCGCGGCTCGTGCGCCGGTACGGCAACGCGGTGCGCCTCGCCGGCGAGACCGTCTGGGCGTTCCCCGACGCCGCGGCGCTCGCGCGGTCGAGCGTCCGCGGGCTGCGCGCCCTGAAATTCTCGGGCCGCAAGGCCGAATACATCCGCGACCTCGCGCGCGCCGTCGTCGGGAGCGGGCTCGACCTTCCGGCGCTCACCGGCATGCCGAACGACGCGGTGATCGAGCGGCTCACGCGCCTGCGCGGCCTCGGCCGCTGGACCGCCGACTGGTTCCTCGCCCGCTGCCTCGGCCGCGGCGACGTCTGCCCGGCGGGCGACCTGGCGGTCCGTAAGGCGTTCGACCACTACTACCGGCGCGGGCGCGCGCTCTCCGAGCGGGCCATCCGACGCCGCGCGAGCGCGTGGGGCGGCTACCAGAACCTGGCGGTGCACTATCTCCTCGCGGGGATGCGGCGGCTCCGGCAGCGGACGGGCGGCGGCGCATGAACCGGTCCATCGCCCTCCGGGTGCTCGGCCAGCCCGACCCCAACGCGCCGAAGGACGTGCACCTGGTGGGCCGCTACGCGATTGGTGTGGACTGGGCGGACAGCCACGGCTCGATCTATCCCTTCGAACGGCTGCGGCGCGACTGTCCGTGCGGCGCGTGCGCCACGCTCGAGACGCTGAGCCAGGCGATGGGGTGGCCCCAGGAGATCAAGAAGGCCGAGACCGGACTCGGCGTGACGTGGGCCGACGGCCACACGAGCCTCTACCCCTACCCGGCGCTGCGCGGGCTCTGCCGCTGCGCCGGCTGCACCGGCGGCCACTGATGGACGAACGCGTGGACGAACGCGCGCGGCGGCGCGTGCTGGTCGCGGTCATGCTGGCCATCTTCCTGGCGGCGATCGAGTCCACGGTCGTCGCGCTGGCGATGCCGACGGTCGTGGCGAGCCTGGGCGGCCTCCACGTCTACTCGTGGGTCTTCTCCGGCTATCTGTTGACTCAGACGGTCACCATGCCGCTCTGGGGCCGGTTCTCGGACCTCTACGGACGGCGTCCGGTCTATCTCGTCGGGCTCGCCACGTTCCTCGCCGGCTCGGCGCTCTCGGGCACGGCGCAGACCATGACCCAGCTGATCGTCTTTCGCATGGTGCAGGGGCTCGGCGCGGGCTCGCTGCTGACCCTCGGCTACACGATCATCGGCGAGCTCTTCGGGCTCGAGCGCCGGGCGCGCCTGCAGGGCTATCTCTCGGGTGTGTGGGGCGTGGCGTCGATGATCGGCCCGCCGGTGGGCGGCCTCCTGACCGACCACCTGTCCTGGCGCTGGGTCTTCTTCATGAACCTGCCCTTCGGCGTCGTGGCGATGGCGCTCATCGCCACGGCCCTCTCGGGCGAGCCGCGCCCGGGCCGGCGGCCCGCCATCGATTGGTGGGGCGTCGCCTCCTTCACGACCGGGGTCGCGCTCGTGATGCTGGCGCTCGCCGAGGCCGGGCGGGAAGCGTCGTGGTCGAGCGCCGGCGTGCTGGGCCTGCTCGCGGCGGGCGCGGTGGCGCTCGCCGCGTTCGCCGCCGTCGAGCGGCGCGCCGCCGAGCCGATCGTGCCCCTCGGGCTGTTCGCGAGCCGGATGCTCGTCGCGGCGGTGCTGACGCGCTCCCTGGCCGCAATGGCGATGTTCGGCGCGCTCGCGTTCGTGCCGCTCTTCGTCCAGTCCGTGACGGGCGCCAGCGCGACCCGCTCGGGCGCCGTGCTCGTGCCGTTCGTCCTGGGCTGGGTCGCGCTGTCCGCCCTGAGCGCCCGTCTGGTGCTGCGCGTGGGCTACCGGGGCGTCGTGATGACGGGCGTCGCCTGCCTGACGGGCTCGTTCCTCCTGCTCGCGCGGTGGGACGCGGGGCTCGGCCTGGCCGGCGCGATGCGGGACGTCCTGCTGGCGGGCGTCGGCATGGGTCTCGTCATCGTCCCGTTGCTGATCGCGGTGCAGAGCGCCGTCCCGCGGAGCTCGCTCGGTCTCGCGACGTCGGTGATCCAGTTCTTCATGTCCGTCGGCGGCGCGGTCGGCGTCTCCGTGATGGGCACCGTGATGGCGCAGCGCCTGGCCGCGGGACACCCGCTCGCGGAGGCGCTGCACGGCGTGTTCGTCACGGGCCTCGTCGTGTGCGGCGGCGCCCTGGCGTCCTCGCTGCTGGTGCCCGCGGGGCGCGCCCAGGACCTCGCGCGCGCCGAGATGCGCGGCGAGCCGACGCGCGCGGGAGGCTGAGCCATGGCGGGCGACGCGCCCCTGCTCGAGCGGCTGGCCGGGATGACGCCGGTCGCCGCCAGCGAGGTCCTCGAGCTCATCGAGCGGCTGCGCGAGCCGCAGAGCGACCCGGTGATCGGGCCGCTCTTCGGCGTGGACGATGAGGGCGAGGCCGTGGTGAACCCGCTCGTGCCCACCGTCCTCCAGCAGTTCCAGGACAAGCCCGAGCTCACGTGCTACGCGGCGCTCCTCGAGGGGCTCACGGGCGTCTGGAACGCCGCGGTCCGCGCGGCGGTCGTGACGCGCCTGCGCGCCGCGGGTCTGCCGCAGGACGACCTGCTGCTCCGGCTCCAGGCGCTGTCGCCGACCCTCGGATTCGCCGCCGAGACAGGGGAGTGGGCCCGCGAATGGCTCGCGGACCCGTTCACCCAGGACGCGCTGCTCGTGCAGCAGTGCGTGGTGCGGATGCTGCTGGCGCTCCGCACGCTCGCCGAGGCGCGCGCAACGGAGCTCACCACGAACGAGGGCTGATCCACCGGAGACGGACGATGCACATTCACGAGCGGAGCGCGGAGAAGAAGCGGCTCAACGGGCTCATGCTGAAGTCCGCGATGAAGGTCTACCGGGTCTTCGGCGAGCTCGGCACGCAGGTCTACGCCGACGGGGCCTTGTCGAAGAAGCACAAGGAGCTGACGGCGCTCGCCGTCGCCGTCTCGCAGAACTGCTTCGACTGAATCGAGCACCGCGTCGAGGAGGTCCTCGACCAGGGCGCCACGGACCAGGAGATCGCCGAGACGCTCGACATCGGGCTCTTGATGGGTGGGACGCTGGCGGCGAAGTCGGCCCGCCACGCCTTCAAGGTGCTCGAGGAGCTCAAGGCGGCGAGGAGGACATGACGATGGCTGCGATCCCCGAGAAGTACCGCGACCTCTTCACGAAGAAGGCGTTCGCCCACGTCGCCACCGTGGGCGCGAACGGCGCGCCGCAGGTGACGCCGGTGTGGGTGGACTACGACGGCACGCACGTGCGCTTCGGCACGGCGCGCGGACGCGTCAAGGACAAGAACCTCCAGCGGAACCCGCGCGTCGCGCTCTCGATCCAGGACCCCGAGAACCCGTACCGCTACATCCAGGTCCGCGGGCGGGTCGTCGAGATGAGCGAGAAGGGCGCCGACGACCACATCGACGCGCTCACGCGGAAGTACCTGGGCCAGGACAAGTACCCGTACCGCCGGCCGGGCGAGGTGCGCGTGATGGTGAAGGTCCTGCCCGAGTCGGTCCAGGCGATGGGGTGATCGGCCGGGCGTGATCCAGCTCGACGACATCGCGAAGTCCTACGCCGGCCAGGCGATCTTTCGAGGGCTCACCTGGCGCATCCCCGACGGCGAGCGGATCGGGCTCGTCGGGCCGAACGGCGCGGGCAAGACGACGCTCTGCCGGCTCCTCTCCGGCGTCGAGGAGCCGGACGCGGGTCGCGTCAGCCGGCCGCGCGAGGCGACCGTCGGCTATCTCCCTCAGGAGGTCGCGGGCGGCGCGGCGGGTTCGGTCCTCGCCGAGGCGCTCTCGGGGTTCGAGGACGTGTGGCGCCTCGAGCGCGAGATGGAGGACGTCGCCGGCAGGCTCAGCGTCGTTCCCCACGGCCCCGAGAGCGAGGCGCTGACGGCGCGCTACGGCGAGCTCCAGCACCGGTTCGAGGCGGCGGGCGGCTACCGGCTCGAGACGCAGGCGAAGGCCATCCTGGACGGCCTCGGGTTCCGCGCACGCGACCTCGCCCGCCCGCTCGCCGAGTTCTCCGGCGGCTGGCGGATGCGCGCGGCGCTCGCGCGTCTGCTGCTCCTCCGCCCGTCGCTCCTCCTGCTCGACGAGCCGACGAACCACCTGGACATCGAATCGCTCGAGTGGCTCGAGGGGTTCCTCGCCGACTACGACGGCACGGTCGTGCTCGTCTCGCACGACCGCTACTTCCTGAACCGCATGGTGACGTCCATCGCCGAGCTCGGCCCCGCGGGCGTGACCACCTATCCCGGCGACTACGACGACTATCTGGTCCAGCGCGAGGCGCGGCGCGAGCTCTTGCTCGCCCAGGCGCGGAACCAGGCCAAGCGCATCGCCGAGATCGAGCGGTTCATCGAGCGCTTCCGCTACCAGGCGACCAAGGCGCGGCAGGTCCAGAGCCGGGTCAAGATGCTCGACCGCCTCGAGCGCGTCGAGGTCGAGCGCGAGGCGCGGCACATCCGCTTCGCCTTCCCTGCCCCGCCACGGACGGGCCGCCGCGTCGCCTGGCTCGCGGGCGCGCGGAAGGCGTACGGCGACAACGTCGTCTACGCGGGCGTCGACTTCGAGGTCGAGCGCGGCGAGCGCATCGCCCTCGTCGGGCCGAACGGCGCGGGCAAGTCGACGCTGCTCCGCCTGCTGGCGGGTGTGCTCCCGCTCGACCGCGGCGAGCGCGCGCTCGGCGCGCACGTGGCGGTCCACTACTACGCCCAGCACCAGCTCGACGCGCTGACGCCGTCGCTCACCGTGCTGGAGGAGCTCGAGCGCGCGGCGCCGGAGCTCGGCCAGACGCGCCTGCGGACGATCCTGGGCACCTTCCTCTTCTCGGGCGACGTCGTCGAGAAGCGGATCGCGGTGCTCTCGGGCGGGGAGAAGGCGCGCGTCGCGCTCGCGAAGATGCTGGTGCGGCCGGCCGCGCTCCTCTGCCTGGACGAGCCGACGAACCACCTCGACCTCGCCTCGCGCGAGGTGCTCGACGGAGCGCTCGCCCGCTTCCCGGGCACGATCGTGTTCATCTCCCACGACCGCTACTTCATCAACCGCATCGCGACGAAGATCGTCGAGGTCGGCGGCGGCGCTCTGGCGTCCTACCTCGGCAGCTACGACGACTACCTGGCCGCGAAGGCGCGCGGCGCCGTCGCCGCGGCACCGGGGCGGGCGCCGGGGAGATCCCGGGCTGCGGAGCGGCACGCGCCCAGGACCTCCCCGGCGTCCCCCGCCGCCGGGCGCCCCGCGGAGGGGCCCCGGGCGTCGAGCGGGCAGCGCTCGGAACGCGGCGCGAGGGCGACGCGGGCGGTGCGCGAACTGCGCCGCCGGCTCGAGCAAGTCGAGAAGCAGATCCACGCGCTGGAGGCGCGGATCGCCGAGATCGGCGCCGCCCTCACGGAGCCGGCGCTCTACACCGATGGCGAGCGCGTGCGCACCGTGACCGCGGAGCGGAAGAGCGCCGAGGAGCAGGTGACGTCGCTCATGCGTGAGTGGGAGCAGCTCTCGACGGCGCTCGCACCCCATGAGTGACTTCTACGCCCCGGTCGATCCGGACGTGCTCAAGCGCGAGCGCGCGAAGGCGCGTGCGCTGCGCGCGAGCCCGTGGTGGAAGCGGCGTATCGCGGGCGGCGTCTGCTACTACTGCCGCGGCATCGTCGGGCGCGCCAGCCTCACGATGGACCACATCGTCCCGCTGGGCCGCGGCGGGCGCTCCACGCGCGGCAACGCCGTTCCCGCGTGCAAGGCGTGCAACACCAGGAAGAAATCGCTGCTCCCCGTCGAGTGGGAGGAGCACCTCCGGCGGCTCGGCGTCTCCGAAGACTGACGGCGCGCTGTCTGAATCATTGGACGTTGACGCGCTCCGCGGACCGCGGGTTCAATGACCTCGCTCGCGAGCATTGGAGTGAACCCGAGACCACCCGGAGGAACGTCATGCGTCAGTCCCACATCTCCGTCGTCGCGCTGCTCGTCGCTCTCGCGTGGCTCGCGCCCTCGCCCGGCGAGGGCGCGCCGCCGCACCGCCCGAACGCGGTGAACGCGGCTGCGACGGGCGCCGACACCGTCAACATCAACACGGCGGACGTCAAAGAGCTGATGACGCTCGAGGGCGTCGGCCGCAGGGTCGCCGAGAAGATCGTCGAGTACCGCGAGCACCACGGCCAGTTCCAGAAACCGGAGGAGCTCCGAAAGGTGGAGGGGATCGGCAGCGGGCTCTGGGAGCGCAATCGCACCCGCATCGTGGTGAAGTAGCGGGCGCCTCTACTTTTTCTTTGGAGTGTCCCGGGCCCGTTGTACGATGAGGGCAAATCGGCCGGAGCGACAACAGCGCTCCTCATGGCGTCCCCGTCGGCAATCCCGCCGGCGGCTGAACGTGGCCGGGCCCCGGGCCGGGAGTCGGCATCCGGTTCTGGGTAGGTGGGAACTGGGCCCGCGTGGCGGCCTTGCCGAGAACAGGAGGTGATCCAGCCGATGTGTACTCCTACGGTGATCTGTGAGGTGGTTGCCTCCTAGGCAGGGTCCACGCTAGCTCCGGGTGGAATTGCCTGGGAGTCCAGGCGCCACCGGCCCCGACGGTCCCGCCTCACCAGCGGGGCGGCGCGACGGCGAGTGAAAGAATCACGCGCCGCAGCCACCGTCGGGGCTCTTTTTTGCCTACACGTCCGCGTGAGTGTTCCGTCGAGGATTTCATGTTCACCATCGCCGCGCTCGCGCCGCGCGGCGGGGGCGCCCGGCGCCCCCGTGCCGCGCGCCTGTGGGCTCTCGGGATGACGTCGAGGACGGGGCGCTAGTGGCTCGAGCCGGCCGCGCGCGGCACCGGGTGACCCAGGTGCCGCTCGATCGCGCGGAGCTGCTCACGCTCTTCGGGCGCGGCGAGGCTTGACGCGCGGCCGCTGGCCTCGGCGCGCGCGGTGCGGCCGATGCGGTGGATGTAGTCCTCAGGCGTCCCCGGCAGGTCGAAGTTCACCACGTGCGCGATCTCCGGCACATCGATGCCGCGCGCGGCGATGTCCGTCGCGATGAGCACGCGGTAACGGCCGCTCCGGAAGCCGTCGAGCGCCTCGCGGCGCTGCGACATGGAGCGATCGGCGTGGAGCCGGGCGACCCGGTGGCCGGCGGCCAGCACGGCGCGCGCCACGCGGTCGGCCCGGTGCTTGGTGCGCGTGAAGACGAGAGTCCGGCCGCGCTCCTCGCCGAGCAGCTTCAGGAGGAGCGGCGTCTTCTTCAACCCGTCGGCCGGGTAGAGCACCTGCGTCACCTTGGCGACGGGCTTGGCGACCGTGCCGACCTCGACGCGGACCGGCCGGACGAGGTGCCGGCGCACGAGCCGATCGACCTCGGGCGGCATCGTCGCCGAGAAGCAGAGCGTCTGCCGGTCGAGCGGGGTCACGCGTAGGATGCGCTCGACTTGCGGCGCGAAGCCCATGTCGAGCATGCGGTCGGCCTCGTCGAGGACGACGATGCGGATCGAGCCGAGGGTTGCCGTGCGGCGCTCGAGGTGATCGAAGAGGCGCCCGGGCGTCGCGACGATCACGTCCGGACGCCGTTGCAGCCCCGCGAGCTGGGGCCCCATGGCCTCACCGCCGATGAGAACGACGGTTTTGAGACCGCGCGCGCCGCCGAGCGTGTCGAACGTCTCGGCGATCTGGAGCGCGAGCTCGCGCGTGGGCGCGAGCACCAGTGCTCGCGGCCCGGAGCCGACGCCCGCGGACGGGCGCGGGCCCGCCCCCGTGAGGCGTTCGATCGTCGGGACGGCGAACGCCGCCGTCTTGCCGGTGCCGGTCTGCGCGCAGCCGATCAGGTCGCGACCCTCGAGGATCGGCCCGATGGCCTCTGCCTGGATCGGCGTAGGAATGGAAAAGCCCGCGCCGGCGATGGCGTCGCGCATGGCGGGCGTGAGCGGAAGATCGGTGAATGAGCGGACCATAAGTGTGTGAGCCTTTCGGTGCTGGTGCTGAGTTGAGCCGCCCGGATCCGGCGACGGACCCGGGCGGAGACTGAGCGCGGCTTGAGCTAGCTGGCCTTCCTGACGTTGGCTGCCTGAAGACCCTTCGGGCCTCGGGTGACTTCGAACTCGACCTTGTCACCCTCGGCGAGGCTCTTGAAACCCTGAGCCTGGATAGCGGAGTAGTGGACGAACACGTCCTCGCCGCCCTCTTGCGTGATGAACCCGTACCCCTTTGCGTCGTTGAACCACTTCACCTGTCCCTGTGCCATACCTCGGACCTCTCCTTGGGGGGTCTTCAAGCCCCTATGTGCTCCCGCCAGCCTGGCGGGGTTGCCTTCCGGAATTGGAAGGCAAACAAAAACGCCGCGCGAACTGGCTCCGCGCGGCGTGTGTCTCGATCATCGTAATCGTTACCCAAACTCCGTCTAGTAGTACCAGGACGGGCAGCAGCATGCCACGCGCTCCACGCCAAGTCAATCGAATTCTACGGGTCTCGTGACGGGTCGCGAGCCGTTCTTCGTGCCGAGCCAGCCGGGGATCGCCACCGAGAACCGCCCCGCGGTGCCTCCGGCCACCACGATGTGGATCTCCTCCGGCGACGGGAACTTGGCGATCAACGTGCCGGGCGCGGGCGGCGTCTTGCCGTAACGCAGATTCGTGCCCTCGCCGTGCTCCTCGTCGGGCAGGAGCGACGCGTAGGGCGCGCGCACGGTCTCGTACAGGTGGCGCGCGAGCTGCTCCCGCGTCCAGCGGTCGTCGGCGAAGGTGCGCGCGTGCTCGGGACCGACGATGAGCATCGTGTGCGAGTAGAGCGGAAAGTGCTTGCTGTTCCAGAGCCCGACCATGGACCAGCCGAGGGAGCCCGCGAGCGCCCGCGCGGTGCGGCTCGCGTGGTCGGAGATGCCGTGGGGGGCCTCCCCGGCGAAGAGCGTGACTGCGCTGGTTCCGGCGGCGAAGCCGCGGCTCGCGTGGTATGGCGGCCACGGGCTCGCCTCCTCGTGCTCGCCGATGCAGTAGGTATAACGCCCCGGGTGGCCGAACGTGGACATGGACGTCTCGCCGGGCCGGGCGCCGCCGATGTTGATCATGAGCAGGCGCAACGCGCGCCCGATCGTCGCGTTCGCGCGGTAGCCCGGCCCGAACACGCCGAAGCCGCAGTTGAGGCCGATCCGCGCGCGCACGGGCCCGTTCACGATGATGAGCGGCGCCGAGAAGTGCGTGGAGGCCGACATGCCGTGTAGGTTGAAGGCGGGGTCGCACGCGCACTCGGCCGCGG
>QHSZ01000103.1 GCA_003220595.1 Candidatus Rokuibacteriota bacterium
TGATCAGGAGCTCGTCAGGATCCTGATAGCCCCAGTTCGCGACGAGCCGGGCGAGCCGGTCCTGCATGTCGCGCGGCAGCCCGAGCGCCTTGCCCACCTCGCGCGCCGCGCTCCGGCCTCTGTATGTGATCACGTTGGCAGTCATCCCGGCTCCAAGACGACCGTAACGGCGGTACACGTACTGAATGACCGCCTCCCGACGCTCCCCGCTTGGCAAGTCGAGATCAATATCCGGCCACTCTCCTCGCGCTTCGCTGAGGAACCGTTCGAACAACAGCTCCATGCTGACGGGATCCACCGCCGTGATCCCGAGCGCGTAGCAGACCGCGCTGTTGGCCGCCGAGCCGCGCCCCTGCACGAGGATGTCGTTGGCGCGACAGTGTTCGACGATGTCCCAGACGATCAGGAAGTAGCCCGCGAGGTCGAGGCGCCCGATGATCCGGAGCTCGTGGGCGATCTGGGCGCGCGCACGCGCGGCGAGCGGCCCCGCGCCGTAGCGCGCGCGCATCCCGCGCTCGGCGAGCTCGCGGAGGTGAGCGAGCGACGTCTGACCGGGCGGCAGCGGGTACTCCGGGAAGCGGTAGCCGAGGTCCTTCAGCGTGAAGCCCAGGCGCAGCGCGAGCTCGCCCGTGTTGGCGAGGGCGTCGGGGAGATCGTGAAAGAGGCGCGCCATGTCCGGGCCGCCCTTGAGAGCGCGCTCGCCGTTCGCCTGGAGCAGCCGGCCGGCGCGGTCGAGATCGGTCTTCTCGCGGATGCACGTGAAGACGTCGGCGAGCTGCCGGCCCTCCGGCCGCGCGTAGAGCGGCTGGTTCGTGGCGACGAGCGGCGCCCCCGCCTCCCGCGCGAGCCCGACCAGGCCCTGGAGGACGCGCTCCTGCTCGCGCGCGAGGTGGCGCTGGACCTCGACGTAACAGCTCGAGCCGCCGAAGATCGCGACGAGTCGCTGCAGGACGCCGCGGGCACCGTCCACGTCGCCGGCAGCGAGCCTCCAGGCGAGCGGGCCGCGCGCGCCTCCGGTGAGGCACACGAGCCCTGCGGCGCACGGCTCGAGGTCGTCGAGCGTCGCCGCGGCGCCTTTGGATTCGCTCGCCTCGGACGGCGGGGCCCCAGCCCCACGACGTCCAGCGGCTCGCACTGCCTTGGGGGCGCCGAGCTTCAGCCGCGTGATCAGGCGGCAGAGGTTCTGGTAGCCCTCGCGATCCTCCACGAGCAGCGGCAGGCGCGAGCCGTCGGCGAGCGTGATCTCGCTGCCGATGATTGGTCGGACGCCCGCGTCGAGCGCCGCGCGGGTGAAGCGCGGCGCGCCGTACACCCCGTCCCGGTCCACCAGCGCCACCGCGGGCATCCCGAGGCGCGCCGCCTCCGCGGCGAAGGCTTCCGGCTCGGCGGCGCCCTCGAGGAACGAGAACGCTGACTGCGCGTGCAGCTCGATGAACATTATTGTCAGTCGTAGACGCCGTCGAGCGCCCAGCGGCCCGTGCGCTCGTCGCGCGCGAGCCGGCAGAGCGCGCCGTCGGAGAGCGCCACGTCCCACTCGTCGTGCGCCCACGCCCGCCTGTCCCACCACTCCCCCGAGCTCCGCCAGGGCCCGGCGCACGTGACGACGCGCGCCTCCGCGCTCGTCGCGCCGCGCACCGTCGCCGGCCGCCCGGCCGCGTCCGTCTCCACCGCCACCTCGCGCGGCGGGCGCAGGCGGCGCAGTACGAGCGCTCCCGGCGCCACGGCGCCCTCGGCAGGCTCGCGCGCGCCCGCGGGCGTCGGGTCGAACGGGCCGAGGGTGTGAGCGTCGGGACGATGGGAGTCGCCGAGGACGGCCGCGCCGACGCGCGCCTGGCCCACGAGCGCGGCCAGACGCCCGAGGACGGCGGCGAGGTCGCGGACGGTCGGGACGGAGCGCTCCCAGAGCCCGGCGGCGACGGCGCGCCGCGGGACGACGCGCGCGCTCACGGAGACGCCGACCACGGGCGCCGGCGGCGGGTGGGCCTCGAGATCGAGGACGAGCAGCGTCAGCATCGGCCGGACCTCGCCCATCGGCGCGGCGAGCGCGACCGCGCGCGTGTGATGGCCGCCGGGCGCCAGCTCGAGCCGGACGTCGAACGCGTCCGCCCAGAGCCGCGCCGCCTCGAGCCGCGTGGCGAGGCGCGCGAGGACGCGCCCGAGCACGGCCTCGAGGGCGGGAAGCGCGTCGAGCTCCCACTCGAGCCCCTGCGCCTCCTCCCAGAACGGCGGGGGCGCCCACGCGCGGAAGGGCTCGCGGTCCTGCCCGCAGGCGAGGTCGTGGGCGGAGAGCCCCGGCGCGCCGAGCCGCGCGGCGACGCCGGCGCGCGGCAGCGCGGCGAGCTCGCCGAGGGTCCCCAGGCCCCAGCGCCTGAAGGTCTGCGCGAGCTCCCCGGGAAGCTCGAGCTCGGCGAGCGCCGCCGCCCCGAGCGCCCGGCGCTCGCCGCCCGGCGGCAGGACGTTCACGCGCGCGCCCAGGCGCGCCGCGACGCGCGCGGCCGCGCGGCTCCCGGCGATGCCCACGCGCGCCTCGAGCCCGACCGCGCGCGCCGCGCGGAGGAGCCGCTCGCCGACCGCGGCGTCGGGCCCGATCAGGCGCCCGAGGCCGGCGATGTCCACGTGGACCAGCCCGGCGCCCGCGTCCTCGACCCGGGGCGAGACGCCCAGGCACGCCTCGAGCAGCGCGTGGCGCGCCGACGCGCCGACCTCGTCGGCGAGCGGCCGCCGCACGAGCCCGGGACAGCGCGCCCGCGCCTCGGCGTCCGTGAGGCCCGGCAGCACGCCGCGCTCGCGCGCCGCGCCGTTGGCCTCGACGACGCGCGTCGCCGGCGGCGCGCCGGCGACGATCGCCAGCGGGCGCTCGGAGAGCGCGGGCTCCGCGCGCTCGACGGCAGCCGCGACGAAGTGCGGCACCCGGACGCAGGCGAACCGGCTCATGCGCTCCACGCCATGACGCCGCCGCCCTGAGCCTCCGCCCCCTGCCGGCGGAGCACGCTCACGGCCGTCTCGGCGCCGGCCAGGCGCGTGGGCGTCAGGCGCGGGCCGGCCCACGCGAGCCCGCGGCGGCGGGTCTCGACGACCAGCGTCGCGCCCGCGCCGAGGACCCGCCGGCGCGCGACGACGACGAGCGCCGCGCCCCCGCGGCGGACCGCCAGCCGCAGGCGGAAGGCCTGCGCCAGCGAGATTCTCGGCGGGCTCTCGCCCACGTCGAGAGCGACCAGGGCGAAGCCGGGACAGCGGACGAGCAGATCGGCGGCCCGGAGCGCGGCGTCGCGCCGCCCGCCGCACCGCACCCAGAGCACGCGGCTGAGGTCCACGCCCGCCCGCGCGGCAGAGACGGGATCGAACGCGTCGTCGGCGTCGATCAGCGCCGCGGCGCCCCCGGCGCGCGCGACCTCGCGCAGGCAGGCGGCGAGCAGGCTCGTGCGGCCCGAGCAGAGCGGGCCGACGATCTCAGTGACCGCTCCCTGGCGGAGGAGCTGATCGACCGTCATGAGACCTAGAGACTAATCAGATGTTGAGTGCCAGTCAAGCCCCCTCGGACCCGGCCTTGGGCTAGAATCCGGCGGGGCGGGAACGACGCGAGACCAAGGAGGAATCCGATGGAACTTCGAACGGTGAACGCCGTGATCACCGGCGGCGCCTCGGGACTCGGGCGCGCGACGGCCGAGCGCATCGTGAAGGCCGGCGGCCGGGTGGCGCTGCTCGACCTGCCGATCTCCAAGGGCGCCGACGTCGCCGAGACGCTCGGCGGCAACGCCATCTTCACGCCGGCCGACGTGACGCACGGCGAGCAGGTCGCGGGGGCCTGCGAGCAGGCGCGGCAGCGCTTCGGCGGGATCAACGTCCTCGTGAACTGTGCGGGGGTCGGCACCGCAACCAAGACGGTCGGCAAGCAGGGCGCCGCGCGCCTCGAGGACTTCACGCGCGTCATCAACATCAACCTGATCGGCCACTTCAACGCGATCCGGCTGGCCGCGGCGATCATGGCGCAGAACGCGCCCAACGCCGCGGGGGAGCGCGGTGTCATCGTCAACACCGCCTCGGTCGCCGCCTTCGACGGCCAGATCGGCCAGGCGGCCTACTCGGCCTCGAAGGGCGGCATCGTCGGCATGACGCTGCCGATCGCGCGCGATCTCGCCGAGCTCGGCATCCGCGTCTGCACGATCGCGCCGGGCATCTTCGACACGCCGCTCCTCGCCACCCTGCCCGAGCCCGCGCGGCAGTCGCTCGCCAAGCAGGTGCCGTTCCCGCCGCGGCTCGGCCGGCCCGAGGAGTACGCGGCGCTGGCGCTCCACATCGTCGAGAACGGCATGCTCAACGGCGAGACGATCCGCCTCGACGGCGCGATCCGCATGGCCCCGAGATAAGGCGGCGGCGCAGCCGGACGGTCTGGGAGCGGCGCTCGCCCCTCTCGGGGCGCGTCCGCGTCGTGGACTACCGGAGAGAGCGCCGCCTGATCGTGAGCGGCGACATCCTCTCCGTCTACCCGCTCGACGGCGACTGGTCCGCCGTGCGGCGCGAGTACTGGTGGCAGGCCCTCGCAACCGTCCCCCTGCCGTCGCGCCCCGCCGTGCTCCTCATCGGCCTCGGCGGCGGCACCCAGCTCCACCTCCTCCGCGCGCTGGCCCGTCCGCGCGCCGTGGCCGTCATCGAGCGCGATCCGGCGGTCCTCCGCGCGGCGCTCGACTGGTTCGGCCTCGGGGCGCTGGGCGGCGTCGAGTACCTCGTCGGCGATGTGGCACGCGTCGTCCCCTGGCTCACGCGGGTGGGGCGGCGCTTCGACTTCGTGATGGAGGACGTCGCGTACGGCGAGGCGCCCGAGCGGGCGCGGGCCCTCGGGCGGGCGCTCGCGCCGCTGGTGGCGCCGGGCGGCGCGCTCGTGATCAACCGCCACCGCCGCGCCGGTGCTCGCGGTCTCGCCGCGGCGCTCCGCCCGCTCTTCGCCGAGGTGCGCCTGCGGCGCGTGCGCCCCGGCGGCGAGAACGTGCTGGTGTGCTGCCAGCGCCCGCTCAGGCGCGCGGCAGGCGCTTGTACTTGAGGCGGTGGGGCCGCTCGGCCTCGACGCCGAGGCGCTTGCGGCGGTCGGCCTCGTAGTCGGCGTAGCTGCCCTCGGACCACACGACCCTGCCTTCGTCCTCGAACGCGAGGATGTGGGTGGCGATGCGGTCGAGGAACCAGCGATCGTGGGTGATCACGAGCGCGCAGCCGGCGAAGTCGACGAGCGCGTCTTCCAGCGCGCGCAGCGTGTCCACGTCGAGGTCGTTCGTCGGCTCGTCGAGCAGGATCAGGTTGGCGCCGCGCTTGAGGATCTTGGCGAGGTGGAGCCGGTTGCGCTCGCCGCCTGACAGCTCGCCGACCCGCTTCTGCTGGTCGCTCCCCTTGAAGTTGAACGACGCGACGTAGGCGCGTGACTGGAGCGTCCGGCCGCCCACGCTGAGCGTGTCGGCACCCTCGGAGATCTCCTCCCAGACCGTCTTCTTCCCATCGAGGGCGTCGCGGCTCTGGTCCACGTAGGCGAGCGTCACGGTCTCGCCGAGGCGGAGCGTGCCGGCGTCGGGCTTCTCCTGGCCGACGAGCAGGCGGAAGAGCGTCGTCTTGCCCGCGCCGTTCGGGCCGATCACGCCGACGATCCCGCCGGGCGGGAGCTTGAACGCGAGCTTGTCGATGAGCACGCGGTCGCCGTAGGCCTTCGACACGCCGTCGGCCTCGACGACGACGTCGCCGAGCCGCGGCCCCGCCGGGATCGTGATCTCGAGCGTCTGCGCGCGCTGGTCGCCGGACTCCGCCAGCATCGCCTCGTAGTTCTTCAGACGCGCCTTGCCCTTCGCCTGGCGGGCGCGCGGCGCCATCCGGACCCACTCGAGCTCGCGCGCGAGCGTCCGCTGGCGCGCAGCGTCGGCCTTCTCCTCCCGCTCGAGCCGCTCCTGCTTCTGCTCGAGCCACGAGGAGTAGTTGCCCTCCCACGGGATGCCGTGGCCGCGGTCGAGCTCGAGGATCCAGCCGGCGACGTTGTCGAGGAAGTAGCGGTCGTGGGTGACGGCGACGACGGTGCCCGGGTATTCCTTGAGGAAGCGCTCGAGCCAGGCGACGGACTCGGTGTCCAGATGGTTGGTCGGCTCGTCGAGGAGCAGCATGTCCGGGCGCGAGAGGAGGAGCCGGCACAGCGCCACGCGCCGGCGCTCACCGCCCGAGATCTTCGCCACGTCCATCTCGCCCGGCGGCACGCGGAGCGCGTCCATGGCGAGCTCGATCGTCCGGTCGAGGTCCCAGGCGTTCGCCGCGTCGATCCGGTCTTGCAGGCGCCCCTGCTCCTCGAGGAGCTTCTCCATCTCGTCGGCCTCGAGCGGCTCGCCGAGCCTGGCGCTCACTGCCTCGAACCGCGTCAGGAGCGCGCGCGTCTCGGCGACGCCCTCCTCGACGTTGCCACGCACGTCCTTCGCCGGATCGAGCTGCGGCTCCTGCGGGAGGTAGCCGATGCGGAGGCCGGCCGCGGGAAACGCCTCGCCGAGGAAGTCGGTGTCCACCCCGGCCATGATCCGGAGGAGCGAGGACTTGCCCGCGCCGTTGGCGCCGAGGACGCCGATCTTCGCGCCGTGGAAGAACGAGAGCCAGATGCCGCGCAGGATCTCCCGCTTGGGCGGGACGACCTTGCGCAGGTCCTTCATGACGAACGCGTACTCGCCGGCCATTATTCACCGTCGGGGGGAGCGACCGCCGCTCCTCCCCGACGCCCCCCACCGGTTTCGATCAGGCGCCGGTGCTCGGGCATCATGCAGCGGTCCTGGACGACGCGGATGCCGGCGCGCGCGAGCCGCTCGGCCGCCGCGTCGTGGCGGATCCCGAGCTGGAACCAGACCGCCTTGGGCCGCCACGGAAGCGCCAGGATCTCCACGGCGTGGGCCGGCAGGTGCTCCGGCCGCCGGAAGATCTCGACCACGTCCACGGCCTCGGCGAGGTCCGCCAGGCGGGCCACCGCGTGGGCCTCGAGGAGCTCGCGCCCCGCGATCTTGGGGTTCACGGGCAGGATGCGGTAGCCGCGCTCGCGCAGATACGCGGGCACGTAGTACGCGGGCTCCGCCGCGCCGGGCTTGGCGCCGAGCACCGCCACCGTCTTCGCCTCGCGCAGGATCGCCAGGAGCCCGGCGTCGTCGTCGACGAGGTTCTGCCGCCAATCAGTCATGTGTACATGCACGTTCTCACGCCGACGCGAGGGCTGCAAGGATTTCGGTGCCGAAGACGTCGGCGCGCCAGCGCCGCACGCCCTCCACCGCCGCCAGCTCCGCGACGTCCCGCGGGCCCGCCTGGGCGATCGCGCCGATGAGGCGGTTCGGCAGGACGAGCCCCGGCTCGAGTCCCGCGCGCGGCGCCGCCTCGGCGCGCCAGAGACGGAGCCGCTCGATCCGTCGCTGGACGGCGCCGGCGATCCGCAGGCGCGGCCGGCGCTCGAGCACCGGCAGCTCCGACTCCGGCAGCGCCTGGGCGCGCGCGAGCGCGGCGAGGAGCGCGTCGCCCCAGCGCGCGATCACCCGCGCCGTGCATCCCTGCACCGCCGCCAGGGACGCGTGGTCGCCGGGCAACGCCTGGGCGAGCCGCACGAGCGTCTCCTCCTGGAGGATCTTGAACGGCGGCCGGTCGGCCGCGAGCGCGAGCCGCTCGCGCAGCTCGTGGAGCTCGCGCAGGGCGGCCAGGCCGCGCGGTGAGAGATCGCGCGCGCCCTTGACGGACGCGAAGGCGTTCGCGTCGGGGGGGCGCTCCGCGACGGCCTGGCTCGCCAGCGCCGCGCACTCCTCCTCGACCCACGTGAGGCGCCCCACCCGCCCGAGCTCGTCCACCAGCCGATCCTTCAGGCCGAAGAGGTGGAGCACGTCGGCCGCCGCATAGTCGCGCTGCGCCTCCGTGAGCGGGCGGGCCGACCAGTCGTCGCGCTGCCGCGAGGGCGGGAGCTCGAGGCCGAGGTAGCGCCGGATGATGACGTCGAGGCCGAGTGCTCGCTCTCCGAGGAAGCGCGCGGCCACGTGCGTGTCGAAGAGCGCGGCGAAGCTCATGCCGTGGCGCCGTTTGAGGTGCACGAGGTCGTTGTCCCCTGCGTGCAGCACAGTCGTGGTCCCCGGCGCGGCGAAGACTGAGCCGAGCGGCGAGAGGTCGTGCACCGCCAGCGGGTCCACGAGCCACACCTCTCCCGACGGGCTCGCGAGCTGCAGCAGCGCGAGGCGCTCCGGATAGTGGTGGAGGCTGTCGCCCTCCGTGTCGAGGGCGATCTCGCGCGCCGCGGCCAGGCGCGCGGTCGCGCGGTCGAGGTCCGCGCTCGTCTCGATCCAGCTCGAAGCGATCGTGGTTAGGGCTTCCTGGCGCGGATGGATCGCTCCATCCGCTCGAACCGGCGGCGCAGGGGCTCGAGCCCCTCGTCGTGGGTGATCACGTAGAGCTCGCCCGCCCGGATGGCGGCGAGCACCATCTGCGCGACCGTCTCCGGCGCGAGAGAGCGGCCCATCAGCTCGACGGGCTCGGCCGGCACAGGCACCTCGTTCCGGAGGTGGGCGGGACGGTTGCGCTCGCTCTCCCGGATCCGCGTCTGGACGCCCATCGGGCAGAGCACGGAGACGCCGATGCCGTAGGGCTTGAGGTCCTTCGCGAGCGTCTCCGAGAGCCCGACGACGGCGTACTTGGTGGTGTTGTAGATGCCGAGGCCGCCGGTCGCGACGAGCCCGGCCATCGACGCGGTGTTGACGACGTGGCCGGGCTCCTTCTGCGCGATCATGCGCGGCAGGAACACCTCGAGGCCGTGGATCACGCCCCAGAGGTTCACCGCGAGCGCCCACTGCCAGTCGCGGTGGGTCGCCGCCTCGAGCCCGCCCCAGAGCGCCACGCCGGCGTTGTTGCAGAGGACGTGCACGCGGCCGAAGGCCTCGAAGACGCGGTCGGCCAGGGCCCGCACCGAGGCGAGGTCGCCGACGTCGGTGCGGACCGCGAGCGCCTCGCCGCCGCGCCCGCGGATCCCCGCGAGGACCCCGGCCATGCCCGCCTCGTCGAGATCGGCGACGACCACCTTCGCACCCTCGCGCGCGAGGGCCTCCGCGAGCGCCCGGCCGATCCCGCTCGCCCCGCCCGTCACGACCCCGACGCGTCCCTGCAGCGACTCCACCGCGTCGCAGGGTATCCGGCCTTCCGGCTCGGGTCAACGCGGCGTGATAGGATGCGACGGCAACGCTGCGGGAGGCGCCGATGACGAAGAAGATCGCGGTCGTTCACCACGCGGACCGGCGTGCCGACGTGCGCATGCCCTACGCGCCGGGCATCGTCGTCCGTCGCGGCAGCCTCGTGTTCCTCTCGGGCGTGACCGCCGCGCCCGTCTACCATCATCACCCGCACCGCGAGGAGGACTTCGACCTGCCGCCGACGATGGAGGCGCAGGCCGTGCTCGCGCTGGAGAACCTCAAGAAGACGCTCGAGGCCGCGGGCGCGTCGCTCGCGGACCTCGTCTCGGCGACGCGCTACCTCACCGACGTGGAGGAGCAGGACGATTTGAACCGCGTGTGGGCGCGCTACCTCGGCGGCCACCTGCCGACGACGACGACCGTCGAGGTGAGTCGCCTCGCGACCCACCCGCGCTGCAAGCTCGAGATCAGCGCGATCGCGGTCACCGACGACGACTAATGACCGCCACACGCACCTCAGGCAGGCCACCCACGGTCCGAGCCGGCCTCGCGCGCCCGTTGCAATGACCGCCACGCTCGGCTTCGTGGGCCTCGGGGTGATGGGCGGGCGCATGGCCAAGCGCCTCCTCGACGCGCGCCACCCGGTCGTCGGCTACAACCGGACGCGCGCGAAGGCGCAGTGGCTCGCTGACGCGGGGCTTCGCCTGGCGGCCTCGCCGCGCGAGGTCGCGCAGGCCGCCGACGTGGTCTTCACCATGGTGACGGACACGGCGGCCCTCGAGGCCGTCACGCGCGGGCCCGACGGGATCCTCGCGGGGCTGCGCCGGGGCGGCGTCCTCATCGAGATGAGCACGGTGAGCCCCGAGGCGATCCGCGCCCTGGCGGCCGACGCCGCGGCGCGCGGCGCCGAGCTGCTCGACGCGCCCGTGTCCGGCTCGCCGGCGACGCTCGAGGCGGGGCAGCTCTCGTTCATGGTGGGCGGCCCCGAGACGGCCCTCGAGCGCGTGCGCCCCTACCTCACCGCGATCGGGCCGACGATCACCCACGTCGGCGCCCTCGGCCTCGCCAAGGCGATGAAGCTCGCGATCAACCAGGGCCTCGCCGTCCAGATGCTGGCGTTCGCCGAGGCGGTGGTGCTCGCCGAGAAGGCCGGCGTCGCGCGCGAGCGCGCGGTCGAGGCGGTGCTCCGGAGCGTCGTGGCCTCGCCGATGCTGAAGTACCGGGGCCCGTTCGTCCTCGGCATGCCCGCCGAGGCGTGGTTCGACGTGGGGATGATGCAGAAGGACCTGATGCTCTCGCTCGACCTCGGCCGCGCCGCGGGCGTGCCGCTGCCGACGGTGTCGCTGACCAACGAGATGCTGACGGCGGCGCGCGGCCTCGGCCTCGCCGGCTATGATTTCGCCGTCGTCTTCGACGTCGTCGCGCGACTGGCGGGCCTGGCGCCGAGCGTCAAGCGCTGAGCCCGCCGCCCGGCCGTCGAGGCGCTTAGCGCGGCGTGAGCGTGGCGCGACCGGCGACCGGGTCCACGGTCAGCGTGAACGCGTCCAGCACGTCGCGGCCCAGCAGACCGTCCGCGGCCACAGACCGCCCGTCGGCGGGCAGCACGTGGACGATGACGGCGAGCGGGCCGATGCGGGCGCCTGCGACGTCGAGTTGCGGGACGGTGACGAGACTCGCCGGCGCCTCGCCCGTCGCGCCCACGATCTGGACGGGCCGCCCGGGCTGGCCGCCCAGCCCCGCGCGCTCGAGCGCCGCGGGTGAGATGACGGTGCGCTCGGCGCCCGTATCGACGATGAGCGTGAGCGGCACGCCGTTGAGCCCGGCGGAGACCGTGATGGGGGCGCCCTGGGTCATCGGAATCTGCGTGGGCTCGGACCCGGAGGGCTCCGGCCCGGGGAGCGGCGGCGGCGTAGCGTTCGCCCGCGGGTGGGGAACGGGCTGCGCGGCATCGCGCGAGGCGGGCGGGATCGACTCGAGGTCCGCCGTGTAGTGGACGACGCCCTCCGGATCGACCCAGCGATAGAGCTCGGCCCACGCCGGCGCCGCGACGAGGGCGAAGGCCAGGACGAGGAGCATCGCGCCGCGGCGCCGCGTGGCCTCAGTCCTCCACGGCCAGCGTCACCGGCTCGCCCGCCCCGTAGAAGTAGGCGCCGCGCCCTGCGGCGGCGCCCACTACCGCGAGGTCGAAGCAGCCCGGGTCCTCGACCACGGGCAGCGGCAGGTCCGGATGGTCGGCGAGCCACGCGAGCTCCGGGTGGGCGGCCGCCATCGCCTTCGGCTCCTTGTTCAGCATCATCGTCTTGAACGGTAGCCGCGCGGCGCGGTAGAGCGCCTCCTGGATCTCGCGTCGGCCCCAGCCGGCCTTTGCGAAGACCTGGGCGTGCTCGGGACAGATGAAGAGCGTGTTGTGCTCGCGCTCCTCCGTCTTCGTGCGCGGGTCGGCGCGGCGGCCGATGAGCCAGAGCCCCGTGCCCACCTGGGCCACGTTCGTGGCCGCCGTCGCGAAGACGGCGACGAGGTCCTCGGGCGTCGTCGAGCGGAAGTCGTGGAGCTCGCACATGCCGTAGACGAAGTGCACGGTGACGGTCGACGCGTCCTTCGCGAAGCCGCGCGTGACGTGGTAGGGCTCCCACGGGCTCTCCGCCTCGTTCTCGGCGCAGCAGCAGGCGTACTTGAGCGGCGAGCCGATCGTGTCCATGTCGGAGACGCCGACGTACGTGTGCCCCACGTTCATCATCACGAGCCGCAGGGCCCGGCCGAGCACGGTGTTGCTGGCCGAGGGCGCGCCCGGGCCGAGGGCGCACATGCCGGCGTTCACGTTGGCGACGCGTCCCTTCGGCCCGTTGACGAGGACGAGCGGCGCGTGCGGCCCCGTGGACATGGCCTTGTTGCGGATGTACATCTTCGGCTCGGCCAGACAGCGGACGGCCGTCAGCAAGAGCGGCAGGTGCTCGGGGCCGCAGCCGGCCATGACCGCGTTGATCGCGAGCTTCTCGACGGTCGCGATCCCGAAGCCGGGCTCGAGCGTGGCGACGACGTCGGCGGGGCTCCGCGGCGTCCCGCGCAGCATGGCCTCGACGGCGCGCGGCGTCGCGGGCACGAGCGGGAAGCCGTCGGACCAGCCGCGCCGGAGGAAGTCGGCGTGCATGTGCGACCATGCGTCGAGGAGATCACTCCCGTCGTAGGCGAACCGGTCCTCGAGCGGCGGCGGCGGCGCCACCGGCCGCGCGTCCACCGGCTTGGTGAGCCCCGCCACGACCTGCTCGAACGCCCGCTCGGCCATCCGGTGGACGTCCTCGGGCTTCTGGTTGGTGAAGGGCAGCGGCACGACCGCGAGCGGCAGGCCCGCCAGCCCGAAGCTCGCGGCGCTCCGGTGCGCGTCGTGCACGAAGGTCTGCGCGGTGAAGAGGACGGTCGGCACGCCCCGCCGCTCCAGCTCGACCATGTCGTGGGCACCCCACGACGTGCAAGACCCTCAGTCGGCGGTCGTGCCCACGACCGCGTCGACCTCCGACGCGATCCGGTCGGCGTCCTCAGCCGTGCAGTGGCGCATGAGCCAGCCCACGGAGCCGGTGTAGCGCCGGAACTTCATCCCCGGAAACTTCTCGTGCAGGAGGGCCTCGGTCCGGTCGAGCGCGGCATCGCCGCCCGCCTTCATGTTCCAGTAGAGACCGAGCGTCGCGCCCTGGAACGTCGTGAGACGCGGCGCCGGCTTGACCGAGTGCTGGACCGTCTGGGCCACGGGGTTCAGGACTTCGAGACGCGCCATCGTCAGGCTCCTTCCCTCAGACCACGACGTTCTTCGCGCGGAGGGCGGCGATCTCCGCCGCCGTGTAGGCGTGCTCCGCGAGGATCTCGTCGGTGTGCTCACCCCGGAGCGGCGCGTGACGGCGCACGTCAGGGGTGAGGCGGGAGAACGCGACGGGCATGCCGACCACAGGAATGTCACCGAGCTTCGGATGCCGCATCCGCCGGATCACGCTCCGGGTCCCCGTCTGCGGGTCGTTCAGCACCTGGTCCACGGTGTTCACCGGCGTCGCGGGCACGCCCGCCTTCTCGAGGAGCTGCAGCAGCGCGTCGCGGTCGTGGCCGCCGATCGCCTGCTCCAACGCCTCCTCGAGCTCGCTGCGGTGCTTCACGCGCTCGATGTTCGTGACGAAGCGCGGATCGTCCGCCATCGGCGCGAGCCCGAGCGCCGTCACGAGCCGACGCCAGAGGCGGTCGTTGGCGCCGGCGATGAAGACCCACTGCCCGTCCCGACAACAGAAGTTCCGGTAGGGCGACAGCGACGGGTGGGCGGATCCCAGGGCGCGCGGGACGGTGCCCGCGAGCAGGTAACCCTCCGCCTGGAAGTTCAGGAGGCCGATCGCCGTCTCGAGCAGGGAGCCGTCCACGCGCTGGCCGACCCCGCTCTTGTCGCGGTAGAGGAGCGCGTTCACGATGCCGAAGGCGCAGAGGATCCCCGTGGTGAGGTCGAGGAAGGACACGCCGCAACGGACGGGAGCGCCGCCCGGCTCGCCCGTGATGGACATGATGCCGCTGAACGCCTGCATGAGCGCCTCGTAGCCCGCGCCCTCGGCGCGCGGGCCGGTCCGGCCGAAGGCCGAGACCGAGCAGTAGATCAGGCGCGGATTTTCGGCCGCGAGGCGCTCCCAGCCGAGGCCGAACTCCTCCATGGTCCCGGTGCGGAAGTTCTCGATGAGGACGTCGGCGCGGCGGGCCAGCCGCCGGACGATCTCGACGCCCTCCGGCGCCTTGAGATCCACCGCGATCCCGCGCTTGTTGCGGTTGTTGACGAGATAGCCCGCGGCCTCCCCGTCCTTGTGTGGGGGCCAGGTGCGAGACTCGTCGCCGACGTGCGGATCCTCCACCTTGACGACGTCGGCGCCCATGTCGCCGAGGAGCGCGCCGCAGAAGGGCCCGGCCAGGACGCGGGAGAGATCCACGACGCGGACGCCATCGAGCGAGAGGGCGGGCATGGTCATGTGCGCTACTATAACGCTATGTCGGCACTTCGCGACGCGCTCACCCGCCGCATCCTCGTCCTCGACGGGGCGATGGGCACGATGCTCCAGGCGGCGGGCCTCACGGCCGCCGACTTCGGCGGCCCGCACTACGAGGGCTGCAACGAGCACCTGAACCTGACGCGCCCCGACGTCGTCCGCTGGATCCACGCCGCCTACCTGGAGGCCGGCGCCGACCTGGTCTCGACGAACACCTTCGGGTGCGCCCCCTACGTGCTGGGCGAGTATGGCCTCGCCGAGCGCGCCTACGAGATCTCGCGCGCGGCCGCGGGCCTCGCCCGCGAGGCGGCCGGCGACCGGTTCGTCGTAGGCGCGATGGGCCCGGGGACGCGCTCGATCTCGGTCACCCGCAACGTCACCTTCGACGAGGTGCGGGAGGCCTACGCGGTCCAGGCCCGCGGGCTCATCGACGGGGGCGTGGACGCCCTGCTCCTCGAGACCCAGCAGGACACGCTGAACCTCAAGGCGGCCGCCATCGGCGTCCGCCGCGCCATGCGCGAGGCGGGCCGGGAGCTGCCGCTGATGGTGAGCGGCACGATCGATCCCACGGGCACGATGCTCGCCGGGCAGGGCGTGGAGGCGCTCTACGTCGCCCTCGAGCATCTGGACCTCTTCTCCATCGGGCTCAACTGCGCGACCGGCCCCGAGTTCATGACCGACCACCTCCGGTCGCTGGCCGCGCTCTCCACCCGGTTCGTCAGCGTCTACCCGAACGCGGGGCTGCCCGACGAGCGCGGCCAGTACGGGGAGACGCCCACGAGCCTCGCCTTCAAGCTGCGCCGATTCGTCGAGGAGGGCTGGGTCAACATCATCGGGGGCTGCTGCGGGACGACGCCCGCCCACATTCAGGCGCTCGCCGAGCTGGTCCGGGGGCGGCCGCCGCGCGTGCCCGCCGCGCGCGAGCCGCAGGGCGTGAGCGGCATCGAGGTCGTCTACCCGACCGACGACAATCGCCCGCTCTTCGTCGGCGAGCGCACGAACGTCATCGGCTCGCGCCGGTTCAAGGAGCTCATCGTCGCCGAGCGCTTCGACGAGGCCGCCGAGATCGGCCGCGCCCAGGTCCGGACCGGCGCCCAGGTCCTCGACGTCTGCCTGGCCAACCCCGACCGGGACGAGCTGGCCGACGTGGACCGATTCATGGCGCAGCTCACGCGCATGGTGAAGGCGCCGCTCATGATCGACTCGACCGATGCGCGGGTGCTCGAGACGGCGCTGCGCCACTGCCAGGGCAAGGCCATCGTCAACTCGATCAACCTCGAGGACGGCGAGGAGCGATTTGCCAGCGTCGTGCCCCTGCTCAAGACCTACGGCGGCGCCGTCGTGGTCGGGTGCATCGACGAGGACAAGCAGCAGGGCATGGCGGTGACGCGCCAGCGCAAGCTCGCGATCGCCGAGCGGAGCCTCGAGCTGCTGACGACGAAGTACGGCGTCCCGGCCCGCGACCTGATCTTCGACGCGCTCGTCTTCCCCGTCGGCACGGGCGACCAGAACTACGTCGGCTCGGCCGTGGAGACCATCGAGGGCATCCGCCTGATCAAGCAGCGCTTCCCGGAGTGCAAGACGATCCTCGGCATCTCGAACGTGTCCTTCGGCCTGCCGCCGGCGGGCCGCGAGGTCCTCAACTCCGTCTTCCTCTACCACGCGACCAAGGCGGGGCTCGACTACGCGATCGTGAACACCGAGCGCCTCGAGCGCTACCCCTCGATCCCCGAGGAGGAGCGGCGGCTGGCCGAGGACCTCGTCTACTGGCGCGGCGCCGACCCGGTGGCCGCCTTCGCCGCGTACTTCCGGGAGAAGAAGAAAGCGCCGGCCGCCGCGCGGGCGGACCTTCCGCTCGACGCGCGGCTCGCGCGCTACATCGTCGAGGGGAGCCGGGACGGGCTCGTCGAGGACCTGGACGCGAAGCTCGCCGAGGCGACGCCGCTCGAGATCATCAACGGCCCGCTGATGCGCGGCATGGACGAGGTCGGGCGGCTCTTCAACGACAACCAGCTGATCGTCGCCGAGGTCCTCCAGTCGGCGGAGGCGATGAAGACGGCGGTCGCCCACCTCGAGCCCCTCATGGAGAAGGCCGAATCGGCGACGCGGGGCACCCTCGTGCTCGCGACCGTGAAGGGCGACGTCCACGACATCGGCAAGAACCTCGTCGAGATCATCTTCTCGAACAACGGCTACCGTATCGTGAACCTGGGCATCAAGGTGCCGCCCGAGGAGCTGATCGCCGCGTATCGGGCCCACAAGCCCGACGCCTTCGGGCTCTCCGGGCTGCTCGTGAAGTCGGCGCAGCAGATGGTCGTCACGGCTCAGGACCTCCGCGTGGCGGGGATCGACATCCCGCTGTTCGTCGGCGGCGCCGCGCTCACGAAGAAGTTCACCGCCACGCGCATCGCCGCGGAGTACGGCGGGCTCACCCTGTACGCAAAGGACGCGATGGAGGGGCTCGACCTCGCCAACCAGCTCTTTTCGGCGGTCACGCGGGACGCGCTCGCCGAGCGTATCCGACGCGAGCAGGCGGCCCTGGCCACCGGCGCGCCGGCGGCCGTCACCGAGCCCCCCGCGGCCGCGGCGCCCGCGCGGCGCACGCTCGAGCGCGTCTCCGTGCCCCCGCCGCCGGACCTGGAGCGCCACGTCCTGCGCGACGTGCCGCTCCCGCACATCTACCCCTATCTGAACCTCCAGATGCTCTACGGCAAGCACCTCGGGCTGCGCGGCGTCGTCGAGCGGCTCCTGGCCGCGGGCGACCCGAAGGCGCTCGAGCTCGACGAGATCGTCGGGCGCTTGAAGAGCGACGCGGTGGCCGGGAAGCTCCTGTCCGCCCACGGGGTGTACCGCTGGTACCGCGCGCGCCCGGCCGGCGACGCGCTCCTCCTCTTCGACGCGTCGCACCGCGAGCTGGCGCGGTTCGAGTTTCCCCGGCAGAAGGACGGCGAGCGCCTCTGCCTGGCCGACTACGCGCGGGACGACGCGGACGACTACGTGGCGCTCTTCGCCGTGACGTGCGGCGCCGGCGTCCGCGAGCTCGCCGACCGCTGGAAGGTCGCGGGCGAGTACGTGCGCTCCCACGCGCTCCAGGCCCTCGCGATCGAGTGCGCCGAGGCATTCGCCGAGATGCTCCACGCGCGGCTCCGAACGCTCTGGGGCTTCCCCGATCCGCCCGGCCTGGCGATCGCCGACACACTGAGGGGCCGCTACCGCGGCCTCCGCGTCTCGTTCGGCTACCCGGCGTGCCCGAACCTCGCCGACCAGGTCACGCTGTTCGGGCTGCTCGAGCCGGAAGAGATCGGCCTCTCGCTGACCGAGGGCTTCATGATGGAGCCGGAGGCCGCGGTGTCCGCCCTCGTCTTCCACCACCCCGCGGCGAAGTACTTCAAGGCCGACTAGCTACTCGTCGTCTGGCGGGCTGACGATCGCGCCCGGCCGCGCCGGGAGCTTCACGATGAAGTTCGAGCCCTTGCCGAGCTCGCTCTTCACCTCGATCGTCCCGCCGTGGCTCTGCAGGATGCCGAGGCTCACGGAGAGGCCGAGACCGGTCCCGCTCACGTCGGGCTTGGTCGTGAAGAAGGGCTCGAAGATGCGATCGAGATGCTCCGGCGCGATGCCGCCACCGGTGTCGATGACCTCGACCTGGACCATCTCGCCGACGGCCGACGAGCGAAGCGTCAGGGAGCCCCCGTCCTTCATGACGTACACGGCGTTGTTGACCAGGTTGACGAACACCTGCTTGATCCGCGGCCCGTCGATCTCGACGGGCGGCAGATCCGGGGCGTACTCCTCGCTGAGCGTGATATTGTCGAACGCGCCCTGACGGCGCAGCATCGCGACCGTCTGCTCGAGCACCGGGTTGAGGTCGGTCATCTGCGGCACGAACTCGCGCTGGCGGCTGAAGTGGAGGAGGTCGCGCACGATGTCGCGCGCGCGCTCGGCCTCCTCCTGGATCAGGTCGAGCTCCTCACGCATTGGCTGGCCGGGCTCGATCCGCTCCTTCAGAAAGGAGGCGAACCCGAGCACGCTCGTCAGCGGGTTGTTGATCTCGTGGGCGATGTTCGCCGCCAGCTCACCGATCGCGGCGAGCTTGGTGGACTGGATCAGCTGGGCCTGCGTCTGCTTGAGCTCCGCCATCTGCTGCTTGACGCCCTCGTAGAGGCGCGAGTTCTCCGCGGCCACCGCCGCCTGGAGCGCGATGCCCTGCGCCAGCTGGAGCTCGTCAGTCGTGAAGCGGTGCGTGTCCCTGAGCCAGGCGACGGCGAAGCCGCCGATGGTCTCGCCCTTCCACCGCATCGGCTGCACGAGCAGCGACTTGTGGGGCAGGACCCGGGCGATCGGATGGGCGAAGCGCGGGTCGCCCTGGCTGTCGTCCGCGTGGATCGCGTCCTCGAGCCGCCCCCACTCCTGGACCATCGGATCGGCCCTCGCGATCTCCGTCCGCGCCAAGACGTCCAGCACGTCCTTGGGCACGCGATAGCCCACGATCGGCAGGAAGCGATCCCGGGCGGCGCTCGAGAGCCACGCGCCGCCCGTGTCGGCGCCGAGCGCGCGGACCATGGCGCGCGTGCACCGCCGCAGGACTTCCGTCAGATCGAGCGTCGAGCTCGCGTCCTGGCTCACCGCCAGCAGGGTCGCGGTATGGCGCAGCCGCTCCTGCGTCTCCTCGTAGAGCCGCGCGTTCCGGATGGCGGCGGTCGCCGACGTGGCCAGCGCCTCACCGAGCGCGATCTCGTCGGGCAGGAAGGTGTGCGGCGCCCGGTACCAGACCGCCAGGACGCCGACCAGGTGGTTCTCGAGGAACAGCGGGAGGCCGAGGAACGACACGAACCCCTCGCTCCGGAGCCAGTCGAGGTGCTTCACGCCCGGGCGCGCGAGGACGTCGCTGACGGCGAGCGCGGACCGGTGCTCCATGATCCAGCCGACCAGGCCCTCGTCGTCGTCGCTCGCGACGTGCGCGCTCTTCCTCGGCGCGCGGGTCGAGCCCACCTGCGCGTGGAGGCGGAACTCGCCAGGCGCCTCGTCGCGGAGGAGGATCCGCACCACGTCGGCGCCGAGCCGCGTCCGGACGAGCTCGCTGAGCCGCTGGAGCACCTCGGACACCTGGAGCGTCCCCGTGAGCAGGCGCCCCGCCTCGACGAGGCTCGCCTGCTCGCCGGCGCGCCGCGTCTGGCCCTCGTAGAGGCGCGAGTTCTCGACGGCGATCGCGACCTGATCCGCCACGATCTTCAGGAGCTGCTCCTCGTCGGCCTTGGCGCCGGGGGGCAGCACGTGACGCGCCACCATCACCCCGAGCTGCCGCTCGCGCACCGTCAGGGGCATCTGCCACTCGACGTCCGTCCACTCGCCCGCCGGCTCGACGCCCGCCCCGGAGAGCACGCTGCGCGGCTGACCGCTCGTCGCGCCCGCCACGACCACGCTGACCCCGGGCGGATCGCTGAGGTCCACGCGGAGGCTCGTCGTACCGATCGCCTGCGCGAGCGCGTTCAGGAGACGCTCGAGCATCGGGGCCACGCCGAGCTCGGAGGTGATGTCCTGCACCGCCCGGTGCAGGTCCGCGAGCTGGCTCGCCCGCCGCACGAAGTGCTGGTTGAGCCGCTTGAGCTCCTCGACCTGGTTGAGCAGGCGGTAGACGAGCCGCTGGTTGAGCTCGCGGAGGTAGACGCCCTCCTCGCGGCCCTCGACGCGCTCGCGCTTGCCGCCGAGGAACTCGGCGACCTCTCCCGGGAACGCGTCCACGTTGATGGGCTTCTGGATGTAGCCGTCGCAGCCGGCCACGAGGGTCCGCTGCCGGTCGCCCTGCATCGCGTACGCGGTGACCGCGATGACCGGCGTCGAGGCGAGGTTCGGGAACGACTTGAGGATCGCGACGATCTCGTACCCGTCCACGCCCGGAAGGTTGATGTCGAGCAGGATGAGCGCCGGCTCTTCGCGGATCGCGGCCTCGATGCCGGCGAGGCCGTCCTCGGCCTCGACGATCGTGTATCCCGACGCCTCGAGCACCGCGCGGACGAGCATGCGGTTCTCGCGGTTGTCCTCGATGTAGAGGATCTTGGGCTTCTTCTCGAGCGTGCGTGCCGGCATGTCGTCGACCGTCCCCTCAGTTCGAGTTCAGCGGCAGCGTGAAATGGAACGTCGATCCATGGTTCTCGCGGCTCTCCGCCCAGATCCGGCCGCCGTGGAGCTCGACGAACCGCTTGCTGATCGCCAGTCCCAGGCCCGTCCCGCCCGCGCCGCGCGCGACGGGGTTGTCCAGCTGCTGGAACGGCTCGAACAGGCGCGTGAGGTCCTCCTGGCGGATGCCGATCCCGGTGTCGGCCACGCTGACCCGCACGGCTCCCGGCTCGGCCGCGACGCCTACCAGCACCCGCCCCTGCGACGTGAACTTGATGGCGTTGGACAGGAGATTCAATAGAATCTGCTTCACCTTCGTGCGATCGGCCGCGAGCCGCGGCAGCTCGAGCGGCACGTTCTTCTCGACCTTGAGCTGCTTGCCGCGGGCCAGCGGCGTGGACGACTCGATGCACTCGTCGATGAGCGCGTGGAGGTCGAGGTCCTCGGAGACCATCTCGACCTTACCCGCCTCGATGCGCGAGAAGTCGAGGATCCCGTTGATCAGCTGGAGGAGATGGGCTCCGCTGTTGTGGACCGAGCGGATGTAGACCTCCTGGCGCTCGGTGAGGTCGCCGTCCAGCCGGTTCAGCAGCACCTTCGAGAAGCCGATGATCGAGTTGAGCGGCGTCCGCAGCTCGTGCGACATGCTCGCCAGGAACTGCGACTTCAGGCGGCTCGCCTGCATGAGCTGGGCGTTCGACGCCGACAGCTCCTCGTACAGCCGGGCGTTCTCCAGCGAGATCGCGACCTGGTTGGAGAGGACGGCGAGGACCTCGAGCTCCTGGCCGTCGAAGATCTCGCCCGAGAGCTTCTCGCCGACGAGGAGGATGCCGGTGAGCTTGTTCTCGACCTTGAGCGGCACGATCAGCGCCGCCCGGATCTCCTCCAGCTCGCCCTCGGCCGTCTCGAAATAGTTGGCGATCTCCGGGTTCAGCTTCACCTCTTCCTTGACGATCACGCGGCCCGTCCCGTTGAGCCACTGCACGATCAGGCTCTCCACCGGGATCGCCGTGACGCCCGCGCCGTCGCCGAGGCTGTTCTCCTCCCGGTAGAGGACGAATGCGCTCTTCGACGGGTCGTAGATCATGAGCGCGCAGTGCGTGAGCGGCACGCCGCGGACCAGGCCGTGCACGAGCGTTTCCATGAGCCGACCGAAGTCGAGGATGGTGCTCATGCGCTTGGAGAGATCGAGGAGCGTCTCGTAGCACCCGCGCCGCCTGCTGAACATGAGCCGCTCGAGCTTCTCCTCGAGTTGCTGGCCGAGCGGGCTCACCAGCATCGTCATGATGAAGCCGAGCGGGAGGATGACCCACAGCGGGTTGATCTGATCCCAGTCCGCGTACTGCTCGGCCAGCACGAGCACCGAGATCAGCACGCCCCACAGCATCAGGTAGATGGCGCCCTTCTTCACCGCCACGTTCACGTCGAACAGGCGGTAGCGCACGATCGACGTGCCGAGCATGAGCGCGAATACGATGTTCGCGGGAATGCCCATCGGGTACACGAGGTCCGCCGCCGGCACGAAGCGCGCGAGCAGGAATCGGGCGATGTCGACGAATCCGCCGGCGAGGCTCACGAGCGTCCCGAGGAGGATCAGCGTGGCGCGGTTGCGGCGGAAGCTCGAGCCCACGTCCTTGAAGACGCGGATCAGGTGCCAGAGGCCGTAGATCATGAAGAAGTTGAAGTAGACGAAGAAGGGCCCGTAGAGCAGCCCCGCCTTGGGCGCCCAGCCCCAGTAGGTCCACTTCACGCCCAGCATGAAGAGGGACGAGCCGCCCAGGTTGACGACGCTGAAGAAGATCGCAAGCAGGTAGGCGGCCACCAGGGACGGCCGATGCTGGGTCGTGCTCTCCAGGAAGATCAGGACGAAGTGGTAGTAGAACGCCGGCAGCGCAACGGCGCCGGCATGGATGATGATCTCCCAGAACGACGCGTTCAGCTCGTCCGGGGAGCGCCGCAGCATGTAGACGCCGAAGTTCCAGACGGCCATGCCCGTGACGAAGTACGCGAACAGCCGGTTCAGCCGGCTGTCGGGATTGCGCACGAGCGTGATCCCGGCGAGCAGGACGTTCAGCAGCAGCGCGATCAGCGGGAGGAGGTTATGAAGCGTCAAGGGCGTCCCACTCGGCATCGGCGAGCGGCAGGTAGGGCTTGTCCTTCCGGCGCTGCTCGTCGATCTCGTCCTTGAGGATGCCGAACACCAGCACGTCCCAGTACCGGCCGTCCTGGTACCCGGCCTTGCGGAGGAGGCCCTCCTGCAGGAATCCGTTACGCCGCAACGAGTTCGCGCTCAGGCGATTGTACTCGTACACCTTGGCCTCGATGCGGTGTAGTCCCAGCACGTCAACTCCATAGTACGAGATGAGCTTGCCAGCTTCGACGCCAAATCCGCGGCGGATGGCCTTCGGGTCCGTCAGCATGACTTCGAGGAAGCAGTACCCCTCGAGGAGGTGGATGTTGAAGAGGCGCGCCAGACCGATGGGTTTGTCCCAGCCCCGGTTCGCCTCGACGATCAGCACCACCTGCGTGGTGTCGAGCAGGACCGCGTCGTAGAACGAGGGGTCCTTGTCGTACACGGTCTTGTACGCGTTCAAGAATTCGCTGCCGACCAT
>QHSZ01000311.1 GCA_003220595.1 Candidatus Rokuibacteriota bacterium
TCGAGGGCGAGGCGATCTACGTCGCCTCCAAGGCGGCGGTCCTCTCGCTGACCGAGGTGCTGGCCCGCGAGCTCGCCCCCTTCGGCATCACCGTGAACGCTCTGGGGCCGGTGCCGATCGAGACGGACCTGATCCGCTCCGTGCCGAAGGAGAAGATCGACCGCCTGCTGGCGCGCCAGGCCATCCCCCGGCTGGGCACGCTCGAAGACGTGGCCAACGTGATCGACTTCTATTTCAGGAAGGAAAGCGGATTCATCACCGGCCAGTCGCTGTTTCTCGGGGGTGTGTGATGCCGGCGGGCATCCCGCTCGGCGGGATCACGGGAGGAGCCAGGCGCGTCCGGCTCGCCGAAAGGGCGGCCGCGGGTTCCGCGCGGGTGCTCGCGCTGTGGGCGCTCGTGCTCGGTGCGACGCTGGTCGGCTTCGTCACGCTGTACGATCCCTCGTTCATCGACATCGACGGCGCCTTCTTCGTGAGCGCCGGCAAGAACCTGGCGAGCGGCCGCGGCTTCACGACCAGCATCCTCTGGCACGAGGAGCAGTACCGCCTGGGCCGGATGCCCGCCCCGCAGACGGTCTTCCCGCCAGGGTACCCGCTACTCATCGCGCTAGTCAGCCGCCTGGGTGCGGATCCGCCCTATGCCGCCTTTCTGGTCTCGCTGGTCTCGTTCGCTGCGATCCCGCTGGTCGTCTACGGGATCCTCAGGACCGCCGGTCATACGCAGCTGGGCTCGTTCGCGGTCGGCGCGGTCTGGCTCGGCTCCGCGTTCGCCTGGTTCACCGTGTTCCGATGCATGAGCGACATGCCGTTCATCCTGCTGACGCTGCTGAGCCTCCGGTGTGTCATGGAGAGCGAGCGCCACCCGAAGCGGTGCGACCTCTGGCTCGCGGCGGCGGGGACCGTGGCCGGACTCGCCTTCACCGTCCGTTACCAGGGGCTCTTCTACGTCGTGAGCCTGGGGTGCTTCTTCCTGTTTCGGCTCATTCGACAGCGGGACTGGCCGTCCGCCCGTGCGCTGATCGTCGTCGCGGGCCCGGCATCGGTGTTCGTGCTGCCCATACTCGTCCGCAATCGCGCGCTGACGGGAAAGCTGACGGGCACCATGATCCCCGGCGAACCCTCGCTCCTGGATCTGCTCCGAACGCTCGAGTGGGCGACGGGAAACCTCTTCGGGTTCACGAAGTCCGGACTACTGGGTGGGGGCGTGCCGGAAGTCGGGTTCGTCCTGGTCGCGCTGGCCGGTCTCGCTGGTGGGGTGTGCTGGATCGGTCGCCTCGGGATCGACCGATCCGCCCTCCGGGCCGCCCTGGCGAAGACGCATGTCTCCCTCTCGCTCGGGTACATGGCCGTCAGCGTCATCCTCATCGCCGAGGGGGCCCGGCATTACGCCTCCGGGCAAATCGACCCGCGCTACCTCCTGGCCCTGGTGCCGTTTGGCCTGCTCTGCCTTCCGGACGGAGTGCGACTGATCCGCTTCACGCCGAGCCGCGCGTGGCATGCGCGCGCGGGCCGGCTGTGGCTGGGAGCTGTGGCGGTCGTTCTCGTGGCCGGGCAGGTCAACGCGTTCCACCGAAACTGGGACCGCCTGCACACCAACGCGAATCCTTACCGCGCGATACGTGACGCCCTGGACCACCCTCTCGCCGGGGAGCCCCTGATCCGATTCCTGCAAGCGCGGGTTACGGAGCAGAGCCCACTCCTCGGCAACGAAGCCCAGTTGCTGGGGGCGGTGCTCGATCGGCCCGTGCTGGGCCTCGCGTCAGCGTCGTATACCAGGAAGGTGTGGACGGAGGACCAGGTCCAGCGGCTCGTCGCCACGTACGGGGTGGCCTACGTCGTCTTCTTCCCGGAGCAGTTCGACCCCGCCCATCCCGAGCATCGCAATCGGCCGTTCCTTCACGAGCTCAAGCGCGGGAGCCCCCCGCCATGGCTGGTGGTGATCCTAGTCGCGCCCGATGTCCAGCTGTATCGGGTCGAGGGCGGCGCGAGGGCGAAGTCGTGAGCCACGTCCACGGCGACACGGCCGAACGAGCTCGCGAGTCCGGCGGGAGACCAAGGCCCCGCATGGAGAATCAGTGGCACGCGTACTGGGATCGACTGGAAGAGCACATCATCTTCCGTGTTGAGGCGGCCGACTATGTTACCCGCCTGGAGGCGGCGCTCGGGCTCGAGCCCGGAGCACGCGTGCTGGACTTCGGCTGCGGGTTCGGGTTCGTCGGCGAGCTGCTGGCGCCGAGGGTCGCGGAGCTGTACGCCTTCGACGCGTCCGATCAGATGCAGCGCCGGGCGCAGCTCCGGCTCGCCAGCCACGCCAACGTGCGGTTCCTCGGGCCGCCCGGAACCACACCGTGGCCGGCCGGGCTCCGGTTCGACCTCATCTTGGTCAACAGCGTCGCCCAGTACATGCCGCTCGACGAGCTTCAGCAGTGGCTCGGGCGATGGCGCGCGATGCTCGCCCCCGGGGGTCACGTCGTGCTCTCGGATCTCCTCACGCACGACGTCGATCCGCTCCGCGAAGTGGTCGAGTTGCTGGTCCTGAGCGCTCGCCGCGGGTGTCTCATGAGCGTCGTGCGGAAGGCCCTCGGAGAGCTTCGCCAGTACACGAAGACGCGGCGCGTCCGGCCACTGTCCCAGATCGCGTTCGGAGACCTGCGCGAGCGCGCCGGCCGACTGGGGCTGGCCGTGGACGTCCTGCCATCGAACCTGACGTACAAGAAGGCGCGGGCCACCGCGGTCCTCTCGATGTCCGCGACCGACCCGTGAGGGGGGCCATGCCTTCGTGGCTCGTGGCAACGCTTCCGCTCCTGCTCCTGGGCCTGGCTTCGGGCTCGGCCTGCAGCTGGGAGTCACCCGACTACTCCCGGACGCCGGTCCTGTTCGTTCACGGCCTCGGCCAGTCCTCGGTGGTCTGGCGATCCATGATCGAGCACCTCGCGACCGTCTACCCGCGCGACTACCTCTACGGCGTCGACATCGTCCCGAACGACATGACCAACGCTCGAGCGGCCACGTCGGTGCTCGCGCCAGCGGCGGATTCGCTGCTCGCCCGGGCGAGGGCCGCGGCCCAGCGGGGCGGGTACCGAGGTGAGCCGCCCCGCCGGCTCGACATCGTCTCGCACAGCATGGGAGCGGTGAGCAGCCGGTGGTACGCCGCCAAGCTCCGCCCCGACCTCGTCCGCACCTGGATCGGCCTGGCTGGCGCCAACCACGGCACCCAATCCCTCTGCTCGTGGCGCGACGAGGCGTCCCGCGAGCTGTGCCCGCCCTTCGCGACGAACCCGAAAACCCACGCGCTGCAGGTGGCCCTCAACGGGACCGACGGGGCGTGGGTCGACGAGACGCCCTTCGGTCTCGGGCCCGACCGACCAGGCGTCCCGCGCGTCTCCGCCGACGGCACGCGCAACATTCTCTATCTCACGGTCCGCGTCGAGCCCGACAAATGGATCCAGCCCGAGCGGAGCGCGCTCCTGGATGGAGCCGGCGGCGTCCCGCTGAGCCTCCCGGCCGGCGTGCCCGCGGCGGAGACCAGCCCGGGGAACCTCCTGTTCCGGGCCCGGGTCGAACACGACCCCCTATTGCACCACCCCGACCTCCTGCGGCTCGTCGCCGCCCTGCTGGCCGTTCGAGACGGCGCGGACGGCCGGCCCGCCGGGGGTCGAGCCGCGCGATGATGCACGTCGACTTCCTGCTCGAGGTGTTTCGCGCGAACCCGGAGAAGGACGCCGTCGTCTGGCGCGATCAGGCGATCTCCTACCGGTGGCTGCTCGACGCAATGCTGGGATGGCGCGAGGACCTTCGCCGCGAGGCGATCCCGCCCGGCGCGGTGGTGAGCCTGGAGGCCGACTTCTCCCCGACGTCGATCGCGCTCCTGCTGGCCCTCGTCGAGCGGGAATGCATCGTCGTCCCGCTGACGTCCTCCGTCGAGATGAAGAAGCCGGAGTTCCGGGCCATCGCCCAGGTCGAGGCGATCGCGTCCGTGAGCGCCGGCGATCAGGCGCGCCTGGAGCGCACGACGGCCGGGGCGAGCCACGAGCTCTACACGAGGCTGCGGAGCGCGCGGCATCCCGGGCTCGTCCTGTTCTCGTCCGGGTCTACCGGAAAGAGCAAGGCCGCGGTCCACGATTTCGTCCCGCTGCTCGAGAAGTTCAGGGTCCCGCGGCATGCGCTCCGCACCCTGACGTTTCTGCTCTTCGACCACATCGGTGGCGTGAACACGCTGCTCTACGCCCTGTCCAACGCTGGCTGCATCGTAGCGGTCCAGGAGCGCTCGCCGGAGGCGGTCTGCGCCGCCATCGAGAAGCACCGGGTCCAGCTCCTCCCCACGTCACCGACGTTCATCAACCTCTTGCTGGCGAGCGAGGCCTACGTGGACCACGACCTCGCCAGCCTGGAGCTGGTGACGTACGGCACCGAGGTGATGCCGGAGAGCACGCTGGCCCGGTTCCACCAGATCTTCCCTCGCGTCCGCTTGCTGCAGACCTACGGCCTCTCGGAAGTCGGCATCCTGCGCTCGCAGTCCCGTTCGTCCGATTCGCTCTGGGTCAAGGTGGGGGGCGAAGGGTTCGAGACCCGTGTGGTCGACGGCATGCTGGAGATCAGGGCCCGATCGGTGATGCTGGGCTATCTCAACGCTCCCAGCCCGTTCACGGCCGACGGATGGTTTCCGACCGGCGACGCCGTCGAGGTGGACGGGGAGTACCTCCGCATTCGCGGACGGCAGTCCGAGATCATCAACGTCGGTGGGGAAAAAGTCTACCCGGCCGAGGTGGAGAGCGTGCTGCAGTCCATGGAGGGCGTGCAGGACGTCACCGTCAGCGCCGAGGCGAACCCCATCACGGGACAGATCGTGGCCGCGAAGGTCAGGCTCAGCACCGGCGAAACGTTGCCCGAGTTCCGGGCGCGGATGCGACGTTTTTGCCGGGACCGCTTGCCCGTCTTCAAGATCCCGCAGAAGGTGACGCTGGTGGACGAGGTGATGCACGGTGAGCGGTTCAAGAAGCAGCGCAGGGCGCCTTGAGCCCGGACGTCTTCTCCAGAGGAGTCGGATCTATGAGCAACGCCAGAAAACAGAACGAGATCGCATTCCACGACAGGCTCTTCGGGGCCAAGGACGATCCGAGGAACGCGATCGCGAAATATTATCGTGTCAGCGACGTCACCCATTCTCTGTACCGGGAGCTGGTCGCGGATCACTGCCCAGGCAGACGGCTCCTGGAGTACGGCTGTGGAACGGGAGACGACTCACTGTTCTGGGCGCAGTCGGGTGCCCGGGTCACCGGCATCGATCTCTCGAGCGAGGCGATCAAGAAGGCGCGAGAGAATGCACGGCGAGAGGGAGCGAATATCGCGTACCACGTCATGGACGCGGAGAATCTTCGGTTCGAGGACGGCTCGTTCGACGTCGTCGTCGGCAACGGGATTCTCCATCACCTGAACCCGGACACATCCCTGCGCGAGCTCTCGAGGATCCTGAGAAGGAACGGGCATGCGATCTTCATCGAGCCGATGGGGCACAATGCCCTGATCAATCTGTATCGGAGGCGCACGCCGTCCCTCAGGACCGAGGATGAACACCCGCTACGCATGGAGGACCTTCAGCTCGCGAGGCGCTACTTCCACGACGTCGACGCCACGTTTTTCAACCTGTTCACGCTCCTGGCGGTTCCGTTCAGGGACCTGGCTGGCTTCAACGTTCTGGTAAACCTTTTGAATGTGATCGACAGAATGGTGTTCCACATCTGCCCGTTCACCAAGAAGTACGCGTGGATGGTCGTTCTCCACGCGAGCAAGCCCAACAAGACGTCCCACAAACCCGTTCGCCATGGACTCCCGGTCGCCGAGTGATCGACGCGATGCGTGCTGAGCGCGGGCAGTCTCCCGTCCGTCACCGGTTCCGCGAGATCGACCCGGCCCGGAGGCAGGATGTGGCCACGATCAGCCGGCTGCACCTGGCGCTCCTCGACTGGGGCCCGATGGCGCGTCTCGGCGAGCTCTTTCTGCGGCGGTTCTGCTACACCGCCCTCGTGCGCGACGGCCTCATGCGGGCCGCGCTCTTCGAGGTGGACGGCCGCCCGGCCGGATTCGTCGCATACACGGA
>QHSZ01000307.1 GCA_003220595.1 Candidatus Rokuibacteriota bacterium
GTCGATCCCGGTCAGGATGTCCTGGCGGATCATGTCGTCCAGGGTCTCGAAGGCCACCCACGGGTTGACGGCGCCGGCGCCGTACCCGATGAGCAGGCACATGTGGTGGACCTCGCGCGCGTCGCCTGTCTCGAGGACGAGCCCGCAGCGCGTGCGCTCGCCCCGCCGCACGAGGTGGTGATGGACCGCGGCGGTAGCGACGAGGCTCGGGATCGCCGCGCGCACGCGGCTCACGCCGCGGTCGGTCAGGATGATGATGTTGTAGCCGTCGGCGATCGCCTGGCTCGCCAGCCGCTGGAGCTCCTCGAGCGCCCGCTCGAGCCCCGCCGCCCCGTCGGTCACGGGCCACAGCATGGGCAACGTGATGGACTTGAAGCCGGGGGCGTTGACATGCGTGAGCTTGGCGAGCTCCGCGTTGGAGATCACGGGGTCCCTCAGCACGATCTGGCGGCACGACGCGGGCTCGGCCTCGAGCAGATTACGCTCGGGCCCGACCGTGGACTCCATCGCGGTCACCAGCTCCTCGCGGATCTGGTCGAGCGGCGGGTTCGTCACCTGCGCGAAGAGCTGCTTGAAGTAGTCGTAGAGCGGCCGCGGCCGGTTCGACAGGACCGCCAGGGCCGTGTCCGTCCCCATCGAGCCCACGGGCTCCTCGCCGTTCTTGGCCATCGGCGCGAGCAGGATGCGGAGGTCCTCGTGGGTGTAGCCGAAGGCGATCTGCCGGTTCAGCACGGCCGCGTGGTCGGCTGCCGGGAGCGGCTGCTCCGGCAGATCCTCGAGCCGCAGCGAGTTCTCCCGGAGCCAGGTGGCGTACGGCCGCTCGGCGGCCAGCTGCGCCTTGATCTCCTCGTCGTCGATGATGCGCCCCTTCGCGGTGTCCACGAGGAAGATCCGGCCGGGATGCAGGCGCCCCTTGACCAGGATGTTCTCGGGCGGGATGTCGAGCACGCCGACCTCGGAGGCCATGATCACGAGGTCGTCCTTGGTCACGGAGTAGCGCGAGGGCCGGAGGCCGTTCCGATCGAGGACCGCGCCGATCACCGTGCCGTCGGTGAACGCGATCGATGCCGGCCCGTCCCAGGGCTCCATGAGGGAGGCGTGGTACTCGTAGAACGCGCGCCGCTCCGGGCTCATGGACTCGTGGTTCTGCCAGGGCTCCGGGATCATCATGAGGATCGCGTGCGGCAGCGAGCGCCCGTTCATGACGAGGAACTCGAGCACGTTGTCGAACGTCGCCGAGTCGGAGAGCCCCTCGCGCGTGACGGGCAGGACCTTTGTCAGATCAGCGCCGAGCACGTCCGAGCGGCAGAGGGCCTCGCGCGCCCGCATCCAGTTGATGTTCCCGCGGAGCGTGTTGATCTCGCCGTTGTGCGAGATGTACCGGTAGGGGTGCGCGAGCGGCCACGAGGGGAAGGTGTTCGTGCTGAACCGCTGGTGCACGAGCGCGAGCGCCGACTCCACGTCCTCATCCCCGAGGTCCGGGTACATGGCCTCGATCTGGTCGGCGCTGAGCATGCCCTTGTAGATCAGCGTGTTCGAGCTGAGGCTCGGCAGATAGGCGAACTTGTTCTCGGGGATGTCGAGCGCCGCGACGGCCCGCTCGAAGAGCTTGCGGATCACGTAGAGCTTCCGCTCGAAGCCGGCGTGGTCGGCCACGCCCGCGCCCCGGCCGATGAAGACCTGCTCGATGTGTGGCTCGACCGAGCGTGCGGTGGCGCCGAGGAGGCGGTCGTCGGTCGGGACGGCGCGCCAGCCGAGAAGCCGTTGCCCTTCTTCCTCGACGATCGAGTGGAGGAGGACCTGGACCTTCTGGCGCTGGGTGGGGTCGCGCGGGAGAAAGACCAGGCCGCAGCCGTACTCCGTCACCGGGGGCAGGGGGATGCCGAGGCGCCCGCACTCGCGCCGCAGGAACCGGTCGGGCATCTGCAGCAGGATGCCGGCGCCGTCGCCCGTGTTGGGCTCGCAGCCGCACGCGCCGCGGTGCAGCAGGTTGATGAGGACCAGGAGCCCTTGGCGGACGATCGCGTGGGACTTCCTGCCCTTGATGTCGACGACGAACCCGACGCCGCAGGAGTCGTGCTCGTGGCGTGGATCGTAGAGGCCCTGGGCGGGCGGCGGGCCGGGCGCCTTCGCCGTCGGCGTTCCGCGTCGAGACTCCCTCATGACCGCATCCCCTTTGTGAACAGTTGCACGATAATATTCGGAATCGGACTATTAGTCATCCGGAAAAATTTGTATAGTATGTATCAGCACAACTGATAGTAGTGTCTGGGCATGCATCTCGAGACGCTGCGCCTCTACTGTGACATCGTGCGGCTCCGCTCCTTCTCCCGCGGGGCCGAGCAGAACTTCGTCTCCCAGTCGGCGGCGAGCCAGGCGGTCCAGCTCCTCGAGGCCGAGCTCGGCGTGGCGCTCATGGACCGGACGAAGCGCCCGCTCGTCGTCACGCCGGAGGGCCAGACCTTCTACGAGGCGTGCCGGGGCCTCCTCGAGTCGTGGGAGAAGGTGAAGGCCGAGGTGGCGGTGGTGAAGGCGCGCGTGGACGGGACGGTGCGCGTCGCCGCCATCTACTCGGTCGGGCTCCACGACGTGAGCCGCCACATGCAGCGCTTCATGTCGCGCTATCCCGAGGCGCGCGTCCAGCTCGAATGCCTGCACCCGCACAAGGTGGTGGAGGCGGTCCTCGAGGGCGAGGCGGACGTCGGGATCATGTCCTACCCGCCCGCCGATCGGGCGCTCTCGATCGTGCCGCTGCGCGCCGAGCCGATGGCGTTCGTCTGCCACCCGAGCCATCGGCTGGCCCGGCGGAAGCTCGTCCCGCCGGCCGACCTGAGCGGGGAGACCTTCATCGCGTTCGATCCGGGGCTCACCATCCGGAAGGCAGTCGACCGCGCGCTTCGGCAGCACAACGTGAAGGTCAACATCGTGATGGAGTTCGACAACATCGAGACGATCAAGCAAGCGATCATCATCAACGCCGGCGTCAGCATTCTGCCGCGCCACACGGTCCAGAAGGAGGCGGGCATCCGGACGCTCGCCGTGGTCCCGCTGGCGATCCCGGATCTCGTGAGGCCCGTCGGCATCATCCACCGGCGGCAGAAGCCGCTGACGCCGACCGTGAGCCGGTTCATCCAGCTTCTGAAGGATGCGAGTGAAGAGCCCGCCGCGACGGCCCCGGCGCGCGGCCGAGCCCGGGCGCCGGCGGGTGAAGTCCTGTAGGATGGCAGGTGGGGTGAGCGCAGGGACGAAGGGGGCAAGCCATGGGCGAGTTTGAAGACCAGTACACGGCGGAGCTCGAGGGCGAGGTCAAAGAGACCCGCGGGGCGCTCGTCAACGACACGATCACCGTGCTGTCGCCGGCCGAGCCGAT
>QHSZ01000308.1 GCA_003220595.1 Candidatus Rokuibacteriota bacterium
CGGTGCGACCGGGGGTGGCGCTGGCTTCGCGACCGCGGGCGGCGCCGGTGGCGTGAGCGCGGCTGGCGCCGGCGGCGCTACCGGCAGTGGCGCCGGCTTCGCTATCGCGGGCGGCGGCGGTGCGACCGGGGGCAGCGCCGGCTGCGTGAGCGCGGGCAGCGCCGGCTGCTCGACCGCGCGCGGCGCCGACGCGCGCGTCGCGAACAGGCCCCAGCCGACGATCACTAGGATCGACGCGGCAACACCGGCACCGGCCACGATCGCGGCCGAGCGCCTCCAGCGCGTCGTCGGACCATGCGCCTCCGCCCAGAGCGGATCCAGGAGGTCGGGCATGAGCGGCCGCCGTTCGGGCCGCTTCGCAAGCGCTTGCATGACGATATGCTCGACTCCGCCGGGAATGGCGCGCCGCCGCCGGCGCAACAGCACCGGCGTCTCCGTCTGGTGCTTGGCGAGGAGCGCCGCGCGCGTGGCCGCACGGAAGGGCGGCACGCCGCACAGCATCTCGTAAAGGATGACACCGAACGCGTAGATGTCGGTCTTCTCGGTCACCTGAACTCGGCTGATCTGCTCGGGCGAGAGGTATTCCGCCGGCGGCTCGGCGTTGATGACGCCATCGAGCGCGCGCGCGTCGCGCACCCCGATCAGCTCCACGTCCATCAGCTTGACGCGCCCGTCCTTGAGCACCATCACGTTGCGAGGGCGGAGCCCGCCGTGGACCAGGCCCATGTTGTGCAGCGTCTCCAGGGGTCCGGCCAGGTCGAGCGCGATGCCGAGCGCGGCGCCGACGGCGAGCTGCTTCTCCGTCGAGAGAATCTCGCTCAGGCGCCGCCCCTCGACGAGCTCCGTCGCCACGAAGAGCCGGCCATTCTCGGCCTCGCCGAACTCCAGCACGCGCACCAGTCCCCGATGCGCCGTCGACGCCTCCACGATAGACCGGCCCAGTCTTAAGATAGCCTGCCCGGCCTGCGGCGCGGCGGCGAGGCCGCGGGGCAGGAGACGGACCGCGACGGGATGACCGGTCGCCTCGTCCTCGGCGACGCACACCGTCCCGAAGTCGCCCGTCCCCAGCTCGCTGACGATCCGATATCGGCCCTGGATGCGCAGTCCGATCGGCGCACGCTCGCCCCCTGGCGCAACGCTCCCTGGCGCGACGCTCCCTGGCGCGACGAACGGACTCGTCGCCGGCTTGGACTCGCCCTGCTCGGCGTCTCTAGTCACGGAGGATCTCGCGGATCGCGTCCATCACCGGGTTGAGCTCCCCGCCCTTCTGGGGCGTGGTGGCTCGGGCCGTGGGTTTGTTCAGATACTTCTTCACGCAGTCATACTGCTCCCACCCCTTCAGGGGAAACTCGAGGTTGACCTGCTTCCACTTGGGGTGGCCGCCCTTCACCAGCGTCTCGATGTTCGTCGACACGACCTGGGCGAACTTCCCGACGTTGTCGCAGTCGAGCCGCCGGTAGTCGAACGTGACGAGCACGGCCTTGACCGTGACCGACTCGACCGCCTGCGGCTGCCAGGCGTACGTGCCCCCGGGGATCGTGACCCGCGGGTAGAACTCGGCGATGTCCTTGTTCGTGATCGGCACCAGCACGAGCTCGTCCGCCGCGGTGACGCCCTCGGCGAGGAGTTTCACCGGTAGGCCGGCGACGTAAAACATCGCGTCGATCCGCCCCGCCTTCAGCTCGGCGAGCGCCTCGTCGGTGTCGATCAGCACCATCTCGCGGGGCGCGACCTCCGACACTTTGAAGAGGAGCCGCACGGTGAGGTACGTCCCGCTTCCCTCACGGCCGATCGCCACACGCTTGTTCGCGAGATCGTCGAACGAGTTGATGCCCTTCTTCGCGAGCAGATGGATCTCTTCGTTGTACAGCGGGAACACCATCTTGATCTTCTTCGCGATGCGCTTGAGGGCTTCGTCGGTCTGGACGCGGGCGACGAACGCGAGCACGTCCGACTGCACGATGCCGAGCTGTATGCCGGGTCGCTGGTAGACCGCGTAGATGTTCTCCACCGATCCCTTGGAGGTGTGGACGTTCATGTTGATCCCGTTCGCCCTGCCGAGCGCCTGGAAATTGAGGCCGAACTGGTAGTAGGTACCCTTCTCGCCTCCCGTGATCACGCCCATGTCCACCGCGTGGGCGGCAGGGACGAGGCCGACGGCCAGCGACAGGACCACAGCAGAGACAAGCAGCCATCGCAGCATAGTGATCACTCCCGTGAGTCTTGAGGAACGACGCGCCAACGGACCAATGAGCGGTTCAAACGTCAGCCTCCTACACCGTGGCCAAGTGCCGGGGAAACCGCCCACAAATAAGAACATTTACGCCGATCGGGGTCAAGGGAAAACTCAGCGGATCGAGGCGCCCGCGGGCCCCCCCACCGCTCGCGTGGAAGTTCTTTTCTCTCACAAGGCCTAGCGTAGCACGCACGGGCGGTGGTCATCTGGCTCTTCTTCTTGCAGAGCCGATGCCAGGCGGAGTGCTGCGGGCCAGGCGGAGTCTCAAATTCTGGAAATCACAAGGAACACGGGTCGTAGGAGGAACGCCCACGCGCGCGGGTGAAATCCTTTTCGTGTCAGGCAAACACTGTACTGTGGCCCATCCTGACAATTTCCGAGGTCACCCTGACCCGGCTCGAGAAGAAGCAGGAAAAAGCTAGCGGGGCCCGAGCGTGGGGTTCGTGTCTGGCGCCGAGGGGTTCGCCGAGTCGACAGGCGGCGGTAGACCACGGTCGGCTCGCCGCTCCTCCTCGAGCATGGCGACCACCTGCGCCGGCGTTTCGCCGAAGAACACACGCGCGGTGACCCGAGTCGAGATTCTGACGAGATGAACGAACCCGACCCAGAACGTGAGCGTCCCGAGCAGGAGGGCGACGGCGGGCCGGAGGATCGCGCGATTCAGGACTGCGCTCTTCGGAAATCTCATGTGTGCTGCCTGTCCTTCTTGACCGCCAGAGCGGTCATCTAAGACTATAGCCGGAGTCATCCGGACAGGCAATTGGAGCGAAACCATGAACGAGCTGTCGACGATCGCCGCGTCGCTCGGGACGCTGCTGAAGGAGAGGAAGCAGACCGTCGCCGTCGCGGAATCGTCGGCGGGCGGCCTGATCTCCGCGGCGCTCCTCGCGGTGCCCGGCGCCTCGGCCTATTTCCTCGGCGGCGGAGTGATCTACACGCAGGCGGCCCGCCGGACGCTGCTCCGGGTTCCGGACGAGCGGGTCACGGGCATCCGGTCGAGCACCGAGGCGTACGCGCTCCTGAAGGCGCGGACGATCCGCGAACTGCTGGGCACGACGTGGGGACTGGCCGAGACGGGCGCGAGCGGGCCGACGGGCAACCGTTACGGCGACGCCGCGGGGCACGCGTGCTTCGCGGTCGCGGGGCCAGTCGAGCGCTCCCTCACGCTGGAGACGCGGCACGCCGACCGGGAGGAGAACATGTGGGCGTTCGCAAGGGCGGCGCTCGAGCTACTGGAGACGTCGCTGCGTCGGTCAGGATAGCGGGGGGTGGGTCACGGGCGGGGCACCCGTCGGCCGGGCGCGCCGCGATGCTATACTGCGCCGCGAACATGGCACCGTCGCTCGAACGGCGCGTGGCGATCGATGCCGCGCGCGCCGCCGGTCAGCTCCTCTACACGGAGCTGCATCGGCCCCGCCGGGTCGCCTACAAGGGCACGCCGACCAACCTCGTCACCGAGATGGACGCGCGCGCCGAGGAGCTGGTCGTCGGGCGGCTCCTCGCCGCCTTCCCCGACGACGCGATCCTCGCCGAGGAGCGCGGCGCGCAGGCCGGGCGCTCGGGCCGGCGCTGGATCATCGACCCGCTCGACGGCACCACGAACTACGCGCACGGCGTGCCCGTCTTCGCCGTCTCGATCGGCCTCGAAACCGCCCGGCGCGTCCAGCTCGGCGTCGTCTACGACCCGAGCCGCGACGAGCTCTACGTCGCCGACCGCGGCCGCGGCGCGACCGTCAACGGCGAGCCCCTCGCGGTGTCGTCAACGGCGGGGCTCGGCGAGAGCCTGCTCTCCACGGGCTTCCCCTACGACATCCGCGAGACCCGGGAGACGAACCTTCGCGAGTACGCCGCCTTCGCCGTGCGGGCGCGGGGAGTTCGCCGCATGGGCTCGGCGGTGCTCGATCTCGCCTGGGTCGCGGCGGGGCGCTTCGACGGCTTCTGGGAGCTGGCGCTCGGGCCGTGGGACATCGCGGCGAGCAGCCTCTTCATCGAGGAGGCGGGCGGCCGTGTCACGAACCTCACCGGGGGCCCGCTCGACCTCGAGGCGCCCCAGGTGGTCGCGAGTAACGGGCAGATCCACGACGCCGTACTCGCGGTGCTCGCAGAGGTCCGGGCGGGCGGCGCCTAGACCCCCGGCGAGCCGTTTCGCTCGAGGTCGGCGTCGACCATCATCTCCACGAGCCCGCGGAATGACGTCTTCGAGCGCCACCCGAGCGCCCGGCGCGCCTTGCTCGCGTCGCCCACGAGCAGGTCGACATCCGCCGGGCGCACCAGCGCGGGATCCACGATCACACGGCGCTCCCAGTCGAGGCCGGCCCGCGCGAACGCCAGCTGGCAGAACTCGCGGACCGAGTGCGTTTCCCCCGTGGCGACCACGTAGTCGTCGGGCTTCGGCTGCTGGAGCATCAGCCACATGGCCTCGACGTAGTCGCCCGCGAAGCCCCAGTCGCGGCAGGCGTCGAGGTTGCCAAGACGCAGCTCGGTCGCCAGCCCTGCCCTGATCTGCGCGATGCCGTGAGAGATCTTCCGCGTGACGAACAGCTTGCCGCGGCGCGGGGATTCGTGATTGAAGAGGATCCCCGAGCACGCGAAGATCCCATAACTCTCCCGATAGTTTACCGTGATGTAGTGGCCGTAGACCTTCGCGACGCCATACGGGCTCCTCGGGTAGAAGGGCGTCAGCTCGTTCTGCGGGCTCGCGCGGACCTTGCCGAACATTTCCGAGGTGGACGCCTGGTAGAAGCGGATCTTGTCGTTCACGCGCCGGACGGCCTCGAGCAGCCGCGTCACGCCGAGCGCCGTGACCTCCCCCGTCAGGATCGGCTGGTGGAACGACGTCGGCACGAACGACTGGGCGGCGAGGTTATATACCTCGTCGGGCCGGATCTCCTCGAGCAGCGCCATCAACGACGCCTGGTCGTGCAGGTCGCCCTCGCGCAGCTCGAGCCGCCCTCGCAGGTGCTCGATCCGCTCGGACGTCTCGGTCGACGTGCGGCGAAGCATCCCGAAGACCTGGTAGCCCTTCTCCAAGAGCAGCTCGGCGAGATACGAGCCGTCCTGACCCGTGATCCCGGTGATGAGCGCCCGTCGCGTCACAGCGATCCCTCCCGTTGAGCGTGGAGCTGGCGGCCGAAGAATCCCTCGAAGGCGCGCGCCACGAAGGCGAGCATGTCGTCGGTCAGCCCGGGGTACACCCCGATGAAGAAGGTGTCGCGCATGATCCGGTCGGTCTCGGCGAGCGTTCCGTGGACTCGCCGCGCGATCCCCCGGTAGCCCGGCTGCTTCAGGATATTCCCGCCGAACACCTGGCGCGTCTCGATGTTCGCCGTCTCGAGCCATTGCACCAGCTCGTCGCGGGTCAGGCCCTCCCGCACGGTGATCGGAAAGCTGAACCAGGACGGGTCGGCGCGCGGCTCGAGCGTGGGCAGGACCAGACGATCCCGGTAGCGCTCGAGCGCCCCGTAGAGCCGCCGGAAGTTCGCGCGCCGCCGCTCGACGAAGTCGGGCAGCCGGTCGAGCTGGGCGCAGCCGATCGCCGCCTGCAGGTCGGTCGG
>QHSZ01000309.1 GCA_003220595.1 Candidatus Rokuibacteriota bacterium
AGATCCACGTCGAGGTGCTGCCCGCCGAGACGTTCGTGTACATCGACCCGTCGCCCGGCCCCGGTGGGCTTCCGGTGGGGGCGTCGGGCACGGTGGCGGCGCTCCTCTCCGGTGGCATCGACTCGCCCGTGGCCGCGTGGCGGATGATGAAGCGCGGCTGCCGCGTCCTCTTCGTCCACTTCCACAGCGTGCCGTACCTGCCGGCGACCTCGCAGGGGAAGGCGCGCGCGCTCGTCGCCCGGCTCACCGAGTGGCAGTACGACTCGCGTCTGCTCCTCGTGCCGTTCGGCGAGATCCAGCGCGAGGTCGTCCTCACGGTTCCGCCGCCCGCGCGTGTGGTCGTGTACCGGCGTCTCATGGTGCGGATCGCGGAGGCGCTCGCGAGGGAACACGGCGCCCTGGCGCTCGCGACGGGGGAGAGCCTCGGCCAGGTCGCCTCGCAGACGCTCGAGAACATCGCGCGGATCGACGAGGCCGCCGGCCTCCCTATTCTGAGACCGCTCATCGGTATGGACAAGCTCGAGATCACGCGCGAGGCCCGCCGCCTCGACACCTTCGAGATCTCGATCGAACCCGACCAGGACTGCTGCACGCTGTTCGTCCCGCGGCACCCGGCCACGCGGATGTCCGAGCGCGACGTCGGAGCGGCCGAGGCGCGCCTCGACGTAGAGCGCCTGGTCGCGCAGGGCGTGGCTGGCGCGGCGCTCGAGACCTTCGAGTTCCCCGCGCGCGCTCACGCCGTCGTCTGAGGGCTCCGCCGGTCGCGCGTCCCCAGCCCCGACGAGCGCGACATCTTGGTGGCTTGACTTGGCCTGACCCCTACAGATATGGTCTGCCTATGACGGCCATCGCTCTCGGCGCCGATCATGCCGGGTTCCCTCTCAAGGAGGACCTCAAGGCGTGGCTGATCGGTCGCGGGTACGACGTCGTGGATTGCGGCACCCAGTCGCCCGAGCCCGTGGACTATCCCGACTTCGCGGCGCTCGTCGCGAGCGCCGTGACGACGGGCAAGGCCAGCCGGGGCGTCCTCGTGTGCGGCTCCGGGCTCGGTATGTCGATGGCCGCCAACAAGGTCGCCGGCATCCGCGCCGCCGCCTGCGCCGACGCCTACACGGCGCGGCTCAGCCGCGAGCACAACGACGCCAACGTCCTGGCGCTCGGCGCACGCATCACGGCGCGGGACGCGGCGGTCGAGATCCTCGAGACGTGGCTCGGCGCTGCGTTCGCCGGCGGCCGCCACACGCCGCGCGTCGCGAAGCTCGGCGCGCTGGACCGCGCGCACGGAGAGCACGATGCCCCGGCTCGCTGACGTCGACCCGGAGATCGCCAAGGCCCTCCGCGAGGAGGCGCAACGCCAGCACCGGAACCTCGAGCTGATCGCTTCGGAGAACTTCGTCTCGGAGGCCGTCCTCGAGGCGACGGGCTCGGTGCTGACCAACAAGTACGCCGAGGGCTATCCCGGCCGCCGTTACTACGGCGGCTGCGAGGTCGTGGACGTCGTCGAGGACCTCGCGATCGCCCGCGCCAAGGAGCTCTTCGGGGCGCCGCACGCGAACGTCCAGCCCCACTCGGGCGCCCAGGCGAACATGGCGGTCTACTTCACGCTGCTCAAGCCGGGCGACACGGTGCTCGGCCCGAACCTGACCCATGGCGGGCACCTGACGGCGGGGAGCCCCGTGAACTACTCCGGCAAGTTCTACTCGATCGTGGCCTACGGCGTCAGGAAGGACACGGAGCTGGTCGACCTCGACGAGGTGCGCGATCTCGCGAAGAAGCATCGGCCAAAGCTGATCATCGCGGGCGGCTCCGCGTTCCCGCGCGCCATCGAGTTCGCGCCCTTCGGCGAGATCGCCCGCGCGGTGGGCGCCCAGCTCATGGCCGACATCGCCCACCCGGCCGGGCTCGTCGCGGCCGGCCTCCACCCCTCGCCGGTCGGAATCGCCGACTTCGTCACCTCCACGACCCACAAGACGCTGCGCGGGCCCCGCGGCGGGATGGTCATGTGCCGGGCGGAGCACGCCCAGGCGCTCGACAAGACCGTGATGCCGGGCGTGCAGGGCGGCCCCCTCATGCACGTGATCGCCGCCAAGGCCGTCGCGTTCAAGGAAGCGCGCGAGCCGGCGTGGCGCGACTACCAGAAGCAGATCGTCCGGAACGCCAAGGCGCTCGCCGAGGCACTCCTGGCGCGCGGCTATCGCCTCGTCTCCGGCGGCACCGACACCCACCTGATCCTCGTCGATCTGACGAGCCGCGGGATCACCGGCAAGGACGCCCAGGAGGCGCTGGATCGCGCGTGGATCACCGTGAACAAGAACACGGTGCCGTTCGAGACCAAGAGCCCGATGGTCACCAGCGGGATCCGCCTCGGCACCCCTGCGGTGACGACGCGCGGCATGCGCGAGCCGGAGATGGTCGAGATCGTCGCGCTGCTCGATCGCGTGCTCTCGAGCCCCGGCAGCGCGTCGGCCGAGGCGAAGGTGCGCGACGAGGTCCAGGAGCTGACGAACCGCTTCCCGCTCTATCCGGAGCGGCGGGCGTGAGAGGGGGGCCCGGCCGGTGAAATGCCCGTTTTGCGGACACACCGAGGATCGCGTCGTCGACTCCCGGGTGGGGCGCGAAGGCGAGTTCATCCGGCGCCGGCGGGAATGCCTCAAGTGCCACCGCCGGTACACGACCTACGAGTACATCGAGGACGTCCTGCCCCACGTCGTGAAGCGCGACAGCCGCCGCGAGCCCTTCGACCGGCAGAAGCTCCGGGGCTCCATCCTGAAGGCGTGCGAGAAGCGCTCCGTCGGCGTCCAGGCCGTGGACGACGTTGTCGCGGAGATCGAGGCCCAGCTCCACGAGCGCAACGAGAAGGAGATCACGAGCAAGGAGCTCGGCGAGATCGTCATGGAGCACCTGCAGAAGCTCGACCAGGTCGCCTACGTCCGCTTCGCGTCCGTCTACCGGCAGTTCAAGGACATCGCCCAATTCATGGACGAGGTGAAGGGGCTCCTCAAGGACGATAAGAGCAAGCCCGCGGCCTCGGCCTCCAAGCCGAAGGTGGTCGCGAAGAGCAAGTAGGCGCCTAGCCTATTCGTCGCATCGTCAGGAACACGCCCGCGATCACCAGCGCCGCGCCGATCAGGTGGTAGGCGTGGATCGCCTCGCCCACGAGCAGCCACGCGAGCCCGAGCACGACGAACGGCATCAGGTTCAGGAAGCCGGCGGCGCGTCCGGGGCCGAGCGTCCGCACGATCGCGTAGTACCAGACGTGCGCGAGCGTCACGAGCACCGCGCCGTAGAGGATGACCGCCCACCCGAGCGGCGCCGCCCGCGGCGAGCGCCAGGGCTCGACGGCCGCCGCGAGCGGGATCAGCACGAGCGCGCTCACGACGTTGGCGCCCGCCATCACCCAGACGGGCGGGAGCGCGGAGGCCGACGCGCGGCTGAACAGCGAATACGCGACCCAGAGGACCTGGGAACACAGGATGACCAGGTCCCCGCGGTTGACGGCGAGGGTCCGGAGCGTCTCGAGCGATCCCTTCGCCACGGTGACGAGGACCGCGGCGACCGTCAGGGCGATGCCGAGCCAGTTGAGCGGACCGAGCCGGTCGCCGAG
>QHSZ01000312.1 GCA_003220595.1 Candidatus Rokuibacteriota bacterium
CATCTTCTCGGGCTTCTTCTCCATCTTGTCAGACTTCTTCGCCATCTTGTCGGTCTTCTTCGCCGTCTTCTCGGCCTTCTTGTCCTTCTTCTCGGCCTTCTTGTCCGCCTTCTTGTCGTCCTTCTTCGTCTCGTCTTTCTTCTCGCCCGGGGCCTGGGCGTAGGCGACACCGACGACATTCACGAACGCGAATGACACCGCGACAACCGCGACCAGCACGACCGAGAGCCAGCCTGTCAGCTTCCGCATGCCTGCCTCCTTGGGGGGAGTTTGGGGCTGCCCGATCTCCCGTGACCATTATGACACGGTTACACGACCTCATCGGTGCACGCGGGCTTGGTCGCCCCCTCACGGGCGGCGGAATGCCACCGCGATGAACTCCGGAAAGCGGCTCTCGAGCTCCGCCGCGACCGCGTCCGCGACCTCCTCGGCGGTCCCCGACCGCTCGATCCCCTCGCTGCGGGTCCACTGCTCGAGATACGCGTCGCTCTCCACCAGTCCGAGCTGCATGGCCAGCGAGTCGATGAGGGACTGGAAGCGCTCGGACAGCTGGCGCGTCACCGTCCCGGCGGCGTCGCGCGCCTCGACGATCGCGGGAATCTCCCGCCAGGCGATGATCTGGTAGCTCGCCATTTATCGGAGCGCGAGGCCGGGTCGCACCATGGGTGGCCCGAGCACGATGCGGGTGGCCCCGTCCCCGCGGTCACGCGCGGAACATCTACGTCCCGCCCATGAACTGACCGAGGAGCGTGATGCGGTCGCCCGGCCGGAGCGGCGAGTCGAGCGTGTGCGCGACACCCAGGACGGCGTCGTTCACGAGGACCTCGATATGCTCGCCGAGCTCGTCGCCGTGCCAGAGGGCCGCCTGGAGGTCGGGATAGCGCGCCGAAAGTCGCGCGAGGACGCTCCGGACCGTCGCGCCCGGCGGGAGCGCCTCCTCGAACACCCGACGCCCCGTGCCGTCGCCGCCGATGAATTTCGTGACCCAGGAGACGACCTCCACGGGAACAGTCGCGGCTGTCGCGCCCGGCGCGGTCATCACGACACCTCCTAGCAGCAGGCGGTGAGCAGGCGGACCAGCTCAGACACCGTGTCGGGGCGCGCCGTGTAGTAGACGAAGCGCTCCTCCTTCCGGCTCTGGACCAGCCCCGCCCGGCGGAGCGCGTCGAGGTGGTGGGAGAGCGTCGGCCCCGGGATCTCGAGCTCGGCCTGGATCTCCCCGGCGGGCACCTCGCGCGCCTGGCGCACGAGGAAAAAGAAGATCTGGAGCCGGGACAGGTGGGCGAGGGCCTTGAACGCCTCGACGTGGTCCTCGCGGGCCTGGAGCCGGGCGAGCGGGAGCGTCTTCATATTTCCAAGTCTATGGAACTATCGAAGCGCCGTCAACTCCCGGGCTTGGACACGAGGTCGCTGTCGAACTCGTCGCGCCGGGTCTTGAGCCGGCGGACGAGCTCGTCGAACGAGGTGGTCCGGATGATCTTGTCGAACTGGGCGCGGTAGTTGGCGATGAGGCTCACGTTCTCGATGAGGACGTCGTAGATCAGCCAGCGCTCGCCGCGCTGGAGGAGCCGCGACTCGACGGGGACCTCGGTGCCCTTCTTGGTGACGACCCGCGCGCGCACGACGGCGCGGTCGCCGTCCACGGTCTCGCTGACGTAGCGGACCTTCTCGCCGCCGTACTGGTCGATCCGCGAGATGTAGCTGCGCTCGAGCAGGTCGGCGAAGAGCTGGATGAACTCTTCCCGCTCGGCCTCGTTCCGTGCCTGCCAGTGCCGGGCGAGCGCGCGCTTCGCCGTCTCGCCGACGTCGAAGACCTCGTGGGCGATCTTGCGGACCGCGGCGCGCCTATCCTGTGGCCGGAGCGATGCGTCGTCGAGCACCTTGACGACCTGGTCGGTGTATTCGCGGAGCTGGTCGGTGGGCGACTGGCCGGCGAGGGCCGCGGGCGCCCAGGCAAGACTCAGGACGAGAGCCAGGAGTCGTGTGGCGTTCGCCATATGACCCGAAGTATAACCCCCTGCCCCCGCGACGGCGACGGCCTCCTTCGCTCCGGCCGGCCGCCGGAGCTCCCGGGCGACGAGCCAGGCCGCGGCGACCTCGAGTGCCGCGGCGACGAGGTACACGGCGCGAACGCCCGCCGCGTGGATGAGGAGCGCGCCGGTGAGCGGTCCCACGATCCCCCGCACGCCGGCGAGCGTCGCGCCGATCGCCACGTACTGCGGGGCGCGCTGCGGGCCCGCCACATCGATGACGACCAGGAGCCAGACGAGGTCCAAGCCGACGCCGGCGAGGGCGTCGGCGACCGAGCTGCCGACGAGCGCCCACGGGCTCCGCGCGGCGAAGCAGATCAAGGGCGCGGCCGCCCCGATCGCGTACATGAGCGTGAGGGCGGCGAGGCTCGAGCGCCGGTCCACGAGCCAGCCCCAGCCGGGGCTTCCCACGAGGGTCGCCAGCGCCGCCACGGCGGCGAAGACACCCACCTGCGCGGCGCTGACCCCCAGCACGTCCACGAGCAGGAGCGGGTGGGCCGGCGTCTGGATCCAGCAGCCGGCGCCGAAGAGGAACGCGGCGAGGAGCAGACGCCGGAAGGCTCGATCGTCACGGACCGCCGCCCACGCGCCCGCGAGCCCCAGCGCCGCTGCGCCGTCGGTGGCGGGCCCGTGGGTCAGACGCAGCCGCCGCTGGGTGAGGCTCGCAGCCATGCCGAGGACGGCTGCGGCGGGAAAGATCCACCGCCAGTCGAGACGCTCGAAGAGCTGACCGCCGCCGAGCGCCACGCCGATGCCGAGCGCCGCGCCGGCCATCTTCACGACGCCGAGGGCGCGGCCGCGCTCGGAGCGCGGATACACGCGCTCGACGACGGCGGCGTGCGCCGGACCCGCGGCCGCGCCGAAGACGCTGGCCAGGACGGAGAGCCCGACGAAGGACCACGCCCCCGCGACGAGCGGCACGAGCAGGAAGAGCCCGCGGGCGACGAACGACGGCCAGACGAGGGACGGGAGTGGCGCGCGGCCGCGGAGCGCTCGGACCCAGACGAGCGACAGGAGGAGGGAGGCGCCGGTCGCGGCGGACATGAGGGAGAGCTGGAAGGCCGTCGCACCGAGCTCCCGCCTCAGGATGAGCCCGCCGAACGGCACCGTGAGGCCCGTGGAGAGGGTCAGCAGGAGCGCCGCCGGGATGTCGATCCACAGCGCCTGTCGGACGCCGGGACTGAAGCCCCGCATGATCATCCTCCTCGATTATGGCGTATCCTCTCGCGCATGACGACCGGACCGAGCGGCCCCGCGGGCCTCGCGGGCCATGTGGCGCTCGTCACGGGCGCCGGCCGGGGCATCGGCCAGGCGACCGCCCTGGCCCTCGCCGCCGTCGGCGCCGATATCGCGGCGCTCGACCTCGAGCCGCCGCTCGACACCTGTGCGCGGGTCGAGGCGCTGAAGCGCCGGTGCCTCGCGCTCCGCGCCGACGTCGCCGACCGTCGCGCGGTGGAGGCGGCGGTCGCCCGCACGCTCGGGGAGCTCGGCCGGCTGGACGTGGTCGTCAACAACGCCGGTATCGCCGAGCGGCTCGCGCTCGAGGACCTCGACGGGGCGACGCTGCAGCGCGCGCTCGACGTGATCCTGAAGGGCACGATCCTCGTCAGCCAGGCGACCTATCCGCACCTCAAGCGGCAAGGCGGCGCGATCGTCAACATCGCGTCGGTGGCGGGGCTGGTGGGCGGCGCGGCCGCGCGCCCGATGGACGCGACGGCCAGCAGCGGGAGTCGGACCGGGCCGGCCTACGCCGCGGCGAAGGGCGGCGTCATCGCGTTCACGCGCTGGCTCGCGAAGGACGCGGGCCGCCACGGCGTGCGGGTCAACGCGGTCGCGCCCGGGCCGGTGCAGACGGAGATGACGCGTGGGTACGACTACGACGTCGTGACGCAGCCGATCTCGCGCATGGGACACCCCGACGACGTCGCGCAGGCGGTGGTCTACCTCGCCTCGCCCATGTCGACGTTCGTGACGGGTCAAGTGCTGGTGGTCGACGGCGGCGGCGTGTTCGACTGAGGCCGGGAGGACCGCGCCATACCCCTCAGCGCCGCCGACCTCCATCCGCGCCGTCGCGTTCGCGTCCTGGACACGGAGCTCGCGTGCGTGGACACGGGCGCGGGCGATCCGGTCGTCTTCCTCCACGGCAACCCGACGTCCTCGTACCTCTGGCGCAACGTGATCCCTCACGTCGTCCCCGTGGCCCGCTGCCTCGCCCCCGACCTCGTGGGTATGGGCGAGTCGGGGAAGGCCCCGGGCGGCACCTACCGCTTCGCCGACCACGTGCGTTACCTCGACGCTTGGTTCGACGCCCTCGCG
>QHSZ01000313.1 GCA_003220595.1 Candidatus Rokuibacteriota bacterium
GCGTCTTGCGTTCCTCGACGAGCCGCTCGATCGCCGTCACGACGGCGCGACCCGCCTCGGGATGGCCCAGGTGCTCGAGCATCATCGCGCCAGTCCAGATCTGCGCGATCGGATTCGCGATCCCCTTACCCGCGATGTCGGGCGCCGAGCCGTGCACCGGCTCGAACATCGACGGGTACTCCTTCTCGGGGTTGATGTTACCGCCCGGCGCGAGCCCGATCGAGCCCGCGATGGCGGGGCCGAGGTCGGACAGGATGTCGCCGAAGAGGTTCGAGCCGACGACCACGTCGAACCAGTCGGGATGCTGCACGAAGTGGGCGGTGAGGATGTCGATGTGGTACTGCGCGGTCTTGACGCTCGGATACTCCTTCGCGACCGCGGCGAAGCGCTCGTCCCAGTACGGCATGCTGTGGATGATCCCGTTCGACTTGGTCGCCGAGGTTACGTGACTGCGCGGCCGCCTCAGCGCCAGCTCGAAGGCGTAGCGCATGACGCGGTCGCAGCCCTTGCGCGTGAAGACCGCCTGCTGGACCGCCAGCTCCTCCGGCGTGCCCACGTAGAGCCGCCCGCCGATCTCCGAATACTCTCCCTCGTTGTTCTCGCGCACGATCAGCATGTCGATGTCCCCGGGCCCGCGCCCGGCGAGCGGCGACTGGGCACCCTTGAGGAGGCGCACCGGGCGCAGATTGATGTACTGCCGGAACCCGCGGCGGATCGGGATCAGCAGCCCCCAGAGCGAGACGTGGTCGGGCACGCCGGGGAACCCGACGGCGCCCAGGAAGATAGACTCAAACGGCCGGAGCTGGTCGAGGCCATTTTCCGGCATCATGCGCCCGGTCTTCGTGAAGCGCTCGCAGCTCCAGTCGAACCACTTCCACTCGACGTCGAACCCGAACCGGCGGCCGGCCGCGTCGAGAACGCGCACGCCTTCGGGCACGACCTCCTTGCCGATCCCGTCGCCGGGGATCACCGCGATCGTGTGTCGCATGGACGCCTCCTTGTCTTCAAGGATAATGCAACGGCGGCGGCGGCGGTCAGCCGATCGGCGGGTGGCACGCGGTGGCGCCGCCGTCCACGACGAGCCACGCTCCGGTGATCCACGAGGCCTCGTCCGACGCCAGGAACAGAATCGCCCGCGCGATGTCCTCCGGCATGCCGACGCGTCCGAGCGGGATGTTCTTGCCCCAGCGCGCGAGGACCTCCGTCGGATCGTCCTCGGGCTTGAGCCGGCTCAGCGGCATCGGCGTCCAGACGCGTCCCGGGCACACCGCGTTGACGCGGATGCCGTGCGGGGCGTAGTCGAGCGCCATGTTCTTCGTCAGGAGATTCACCCCGCCCTTCGTGGCGTTGTAGGGCGCGAGCTTCGGGTCGCCGACGATGCCGGCGACGGACGAGACGTGCACGATGGCGCCGCCCCGGCCCGCCTTCATCATCTCGAGGAGCGCGAAGCGCGAGACGAGGAACACACCGGTGAGGTCGATCTGGAGCATCCGCTCCCAGTCCTCGAGCGCAACGCTCGTGACCGACGCGTTGCGCACGATGATGCCGGCGTTGTTGACGAGGATGTCGATCCCGCCGAGCGTCGCGAGCGTCCCTGCGACCATGCGCTCGGCGTCGACGGGCGAGGACACGTCGCCCTGCACGAAGGCCGCCCGGCCCCCGGCCGCGGTCACGCGCCGGACCGTCTCGCTGAGCTCCGCACGGCGCCGGCCGGAGACCATCACCGCCGCGCCCTCGCGCGCGAACAGCTCCGCCGTCTCGCGCCCGATGCCGGTCCCGCCGCCGGTGATCAGCGCTCGCTTGCCCCTGAGCCGCATGGCCGCCCTCCCGACGCCGAGCGTAGCATCCGTCGCAGTCCCGGCTCAGGCAAGCGCCTCGCTGATCGCCACCAGCTCCTCGTACTCCTGCATCCAGTAGCGGTGGTCCTTGAAGTTCGGGAAGGCCTGCGGGAACGAGGGATCGTCCCAGCGCCGGGCGATCCAGCCGGACATGTGGACGATCCGACAGGCGCGCAGCGGCTCGCTGAGGGCGAGGGTCGAGCGGTCGAACTCGCGGAAGAGCTCATACCCCTCCACCAAGTCCTCGCGGGCGCGGCGCGCCTCCTCGGACCGGCCGCGGGCGAGGAGCCAGAGATCCTGCACGGGCGGGCCGACGAGACAGTCGTCGAAGTCCACCAGGATCGGGCCGTCGGAGGTCCAGAGGAGATTACCGTAGTGCAGGTCGCCGTGGATACGCTGGGTCCGCGCGGCGGCGAGCGGCGCGGCGACGGCGTCGGCGATGCGGAGCGCGACGTCCCGATAGCGCGGCGCGAGGCTCTCGGGGATGAAGCTGCCCTTCAGCAAGACCTCGACCGGTTCGCGGATGTAGGTCGTCGCGTCGAGCCGCAGGCGGTGTGGCGCGCCGCGCGCGGCGCCCACCGCGTGCATGCGACCGATGGTCCGTCCGATCCGACGCCGGTTCTCGGCGTCGAGCTCATCGAGCGTGCGCCCGCGGACCTTCGGGAATGCGGCGTAGTAGATCCCCTCGATCTCGCCGAGCGTCGTGCCCGTGCCGAGGTCGAGCGGCGCGACCGCCGGTATCTCGGCGGCCGCGAGGTCCGCGAGGAACCTGTGCTCGTCGAGGATCGTCTCGCGCGACCAGCGGCCCGGCCGGTAGAACTTCACGACGAGGCGCCGCTCGTCCTCCAGCTCCACCTCGTACACGCGGTTCTCGAAGGCCCGCAGCGGCAGGCAGCGGCCGGTGCAGCGGAGGCCGCCCACCTCGACCGCCTCCAGGACGCGGTCGGGCGTGAGGGCGAAGAACGACGCGCGCGGCTCGCCGGGCATGACGGGAGATCGTACCATCCGGGCACGCCCGGCTTGACACCTCCTTCGCCGGCACTGTATAGCCCCGGGCATGGGACGCCTCGACGGGCGCGTGGCGCTGGTGACCGGGGCCGGCCGCGGGTTCGGTCGCGCGATCGCCCTCGCGCTGGGTCGCGCGGGCGCCGACCTCGCGGTGAATTACAACGTGAGCGCGGCCGCGGCGAAGGAGGTCGTCGCCGAGGTCGAGGCGGCGGGCCGACGCGCCGAGGCGGTGCGGGCCGACGTCGCGCATGAGGACCAGGTGCGCGCCATGATCGCGCAGGTGCTGGCGCGCTTCGGCCGGCTCGACGTGCTGGTGAACAACGCCGGCGTGATGACGCGAGGCCCGTTTCTCGACGTGCCGGTCGCGGACTACGGCGGGATGTTCGCCGTCAACGTGACCGGGACGCTCCTCTGCACCCAGCACGCCCTGCGTCCGATGCTGACCTCGCGGTACGGTCGCATCATCAACCTCTCCTCCCAGCTCGCGCGGACGTCGGTCGGCGCCGGCTTCGCCGCCTACGCGGCGACCAAGGGCGCGATCGAGGCGTTCACCCGCGCGATGGCCCACGAGGTCGGCCCCCACGGCGTCACCGTGAACGCCATCGCCCCCGGCGGGATCGACACCGACATGAGCCGCGCGGTGATGACGCCCGAGTACCGCGCGCGGCGCCTCGGGGAGCTCCCAGTACGGCACTTCGGCGGCGTGGAGGACGTGGCCTACTGCGCGGTCTTCCTGGCGACCGAGGAGGCCCACTATCTCACCGGCCAGGTGCTCCAGCCCAACGGCGGCTGGGTGATGCCATAAACTTGACAG
>QHSZ01000314.1 GCA_003220595.1 Candidatus Rokuibacteriota bacterium
CGTGCCGCGCTCGAGCCATCCCGTGCCGAACGCCTCGACGAGCGGATGTGTCATGTAGGCGTAGACGGTCACGCCCGGGACCAGGCCGCCGCGGAACCCGTACTGGCGCGCCACGGCGTCGTCGTGGATCTTGTTCTCGGAGCGCTCCGAGGTGTTGCGCGCCTTGACCCGGTATTCGGGCAGCCGTTCCGCGGTCACGGCGCGCAGTGTACCACCGTCACGTGAGGGCCCTCCTTGACGTTCCGGATGCCCTGGTCCGTGTCGTTGATGAGGCTCACGTAGGTCGGCATGGGGACCTCCGTCTCGATTCGAGGGATCGCGCCGTGTGGCCAAGTATATAATCGGGGCCGGTTATGCTGCGCGGCCTCCTGATCGCCCTCGTCGTCGCCGCGGTCGTCGTGGGCGGTGTCGTCGTCTGGGCGGTTTCGATCAACAACCAGCTCGTCCAGCTCGAGCAGGGCGTTAACGAGAAGTGGGCGCAGGTGCAGAACGTCTACCAGCGCCGCGCCGACCTCGTCCCGAACCTCGTCGAGACCGTGAAAGGCTTCGCGACCCAGGAGCGCACGGTGCTGGAGGAGGTCACCAAGGCGCGCGCGAGCGCGACATCCATCCAGCTGACGCCGCAGGCGCTCAACGATCCGAAGGCGCTCGAGCGCTTCCAGGCGGCTCAGAGTCAGCTGTCTGGCGCGCTGAGTCGGCTCCTCGTGACCGTCGAGCGCTACCCGGACCTCAAGTCGAATCAGAACTTCCTCGCGCTCCAGTCACAGCTCGAGGGCACCGAGAACCGGATCGCCCAGGAGCGCCGCAAGTACAACGAGGCGGTCCGCGACTACAACACGCGCGTCCGCCTCTTCCCCGGCTCGCTCGTGGCGGGGATCGGCGGCTTCCAGCAGAAGGCGTTCTTCGAGGCGGCGCCGGACGCGGCGACGGCCCCCAAAGTGAAGTTCTAGGCCGCTGCTCGCGCTCGTCCTCGCCGCCGCCCTCGTCTTGCCCTCGGTGCCGAGCGCCCGCGTGAACGACTACGCCGGGCTTCTGTCGGCCGCCGACCGCGAGCGCCTCGAGGCGAAGCTCGCCGAGCGTGAGCGAGGCGCGGGCACCCAGATGGCGATCGCGATTTTCCCGTCGCTCGAGGGCGAGAGCCTCGAGGACGTCGCCAACGAGCTCTTCAAGAAGTGGCGGCTCGGCCAGAAGGGCCTCGACAACGGGCTGCTCTTGGTTCTATTCGTGAAGGACAGGAAGCTCCGGATCGAGGTGGGCTACGGCCTCGAGTCCGTCGTCACCGACGCGATCGCCGGCCAGATCATCCGCCAGGCGATCGCGCCGAGCTTCCGCGAAGGGCGCTGGGCGGACGGGCTCGCGGCCGCCGTCGACGCGGTCTACACGCGGCTCGGCGCACCGAACGCCACCCGGCTGCGGGGCGACGCCGAAGCGTTCCGGCGGAGCCAGCGGCGTCACGAGGACACGGCCAACCTCTACCTGCTCCTCTTCCTCGCCCTCTTCGGGGGGGTCATCGCGAGTCTCGCCTGGGAAGCGTCGCGCCAGCGTCATGGGTTCACCGCGGGCCGCGCCGGCGTGGCCCGGACGAGCGGCGGGTGGGGCGGTTGGTACATCGGCGGCGGGGGCGGCGGCTGGTCCGGCGGCGGTGGTGGCGGCGGGTTCTCGGGCGGAGGCGGTGAGTCTGGCGGCGGCGGCGCGAGCGGGGACTGGTGATGGCCGGCCATCCGCGGTGGGTCCGGCGGTTCCTCTCCGAAGACGACTTCGCGGCGATCACGGCCGCGATCGCCCGCGCCGAGACGCGGACGTCGGCGGAGATCCGCGTCCACCTCGAGCGGCGGGTCCCGCGCAGGCTCTTGCGCCGGACTCCCGACCCACTCACGCGAGCGCGCCACGTGTTCGTGAGTCTCGGCATGCATCGAACCGCCGAGCGCCACGGCGTCCTGATCTACCTCGCGGTCGGGGACCGGAAGCTCGCCGTGGCCGGCGACGTCGGGATCCACGGGCGCGTCGGGACCCGCCACTGGCACGACGTGAGGGATCGGATGGTGGAGCGACTCCGCGGCGGGGCGCCGCGGGAGGCGATCGTCGCGGCGATCGAGGCGATCGGCGCGGAACTCGCCGCGCACTATCCGCGGGTGTAGGCTCTAGGTATGCGCTTGATGCTGCGAACGCTGCTGGCTCTGGTGACGCTGGCCACCGTCGCGGCGGCGCAGGGCGCGCCGGTGCCCGCACCCGGCTCGCTTCCCATGGAGATCCGGCGCGGCGACGTGCCGCCCGAGGCCAAGCTCGGCCGCACCCCGGTGGCGCCCGCCGGGCAGAGCGGAGCGGCCCTGAGCGAGGCCGAGCGCGCCGTCGTGGAGTTCGAGCAGGCCCAGCGCGCCCGGCGATTCATCCGCGGAGAGACGCAGCAGCCCCTGCGGCGCCCGGACCTCGGGTACGACGTGTCGAGCGGGATCCAACAGAAGAACCTCCAGCGCGCGCCGCGACCTTAGGAGCGGCCGAGCAGGAAGTCCTGGGCGGCGCCGAGCCCGGCGCCGAGGGTCACCGGCACGCCGAGCTCCGCGAGCGCCATCTCCACGCCCGCGAGGCCGCCGAGCAGGTCGAGCTCGTTGACGCCCCCGAGGTGGCCGATGCGGAAGACCCTGCCCTTGACGGCGCCGAGACCGACGCCGAGCGAGAGCTCGAGCCGGCGGTAGGCGAGGCGGATCAGCTCGTCGGAGTCGAAGCCCTTCGGCATCACGACCGCGGTGAGCGTGTTCGAGTACTGTGTCGGATCTCGGCAGAGGAGCGCGAGCCCGAGCGCGCGCACGGCGCGCCGGCAGGCCTCCCCGAGCCGCGCGTGGCGCCGGAAGACGTTCTCGAGCCCCTCCTCGTTCAGCATGCGGAGCGCCTCCTCGAGGCCGAAGAGGAGCATGGTCGCCGGGGTGTACGGATACTCGCCGCGCTTGTTCCGCTCGAGGACGGGCCTCCAGTCCCAGTAGGCGCGCGGGCTGCGCGCCTTCTCGCCGGCGCTGATCGCCTTCTCGCTGGCCGCGAGGATCGCCATGCCCGGCGGCAGCATCAGACCCTTCTGCGGCCCGGTGAGCGCGACGTCGACCCCCCACTCGTCGAACCGGAAGTCGATCGAGGCGAGCGAGGACACGGCATCCACGAGCAGGAGCGCCGGATGTTTCGCGCGGTTCAGCGCGGCGCGCACGGCGGCGACGTTCGACGTGACGCCGGTCGAGGTCTCGTTGTGGACGAGGAGCACGGCGCGGAGCTGGTGGGCCGAGTCCATCCGCAGGCGGCGCTCGACCTCGTCGGCGGGCGCCCCCCCGCCGTATTCCACCTCGATGCGCTCCACCTCGATCCCGTACGCCTCGGCGGTGCGTGCGAAGCCCGTCGAGAAG
>QHSZ01000315.1 GCA_003220595.1 Candidatus Rokuibacteriota bacterium
AGCGTGAGGAACGCCATCCAGACCGTCTGCATCGCCGCGAAGACGAGGGTGGCGGCCGAGACGAGCCAGAGGTCGCGGTTCCGGAGGACGGCGGCGACGGGGCCGCGCTCGCCGGGGGCGGGCCGCGCCGGCGCCGTGTCGGGCGGGTCGCGGTAGACGACGGCCGACGCGACCGCGCAGACCATGATCGGGAGCGCCGCGGCGGCGACGGCGAGGCGCCAGCCGAGCGCGAGCGCGACCAGCCAGAGCGCCTGGCTGCCTGGGCCCGTGAGGGCGAGGGCGAGCGAGCAGAGCGCCGAGCCGCAGCCCGCGATCAGGAGGGGCGCGCGCCGGCGGCCGCCGAACGCGCGGTCCGACAGGAGCCCGAACGCGATTCGCCCGAGCGCGCCACCTCCCTGCGCGAGTGCCAGATAGCGGCTCGCGGCGAGGAGGGTGAGCCCGACGATGCCCTGGAGGTAGAGCGTGAGGAACGCCATCCAGACCGTCTGCATGGCCGCGAAGACGAGGGTGGCGGCCGAGACGAGCCAGAGGTCGCGGTTCCGGAGGACGGCGGCGACGGGGCCGCGCTCGCCGGGGGCGGGCCGCGCCGGCGCCGTGTCGGGCGGGTCGCGGTAGACGACGGCCGACGCGACCGCGCAGACCATGATCGGGAGCGCCGCGGCGGCGACGGCGAGGCGCCAGCCGAGCGCGAGCGCGACCGCGGGGAGGATCGCCGCGCCGAGCATCCCGCCGAACGGCAGCCCGACCTGCTTGAGCCCGACCACCGTCGCGCGCTGGCGGGGCGGGAACCACGACATCGCGGCGGTCGTGGACGCCGGGTTGAGCGTGCCGTAGCCCACGCCCGCGACGACCACCAGCGTGATCAGCGTCGCGTACGAGCCCGCGGCGCTCGCGGCGACGAGCCCCGCGGCGATCAGCGCCTGGCCGAGGACGAGCGTCTTCGCGGTCCCCCACCGATCGGCCAGCATGCCGGCGAAGAGCGACATCGCGACCGGACCGATGTAGTAGGCGGACAGGAACGACCCCGCCTGCGTGAGGGTGAGGCCGAGGTCCTGTCGGAGGAGCGAGGCGATGGCGGGAATACCGAGCGGCCCGATGTTCGCGACCGTCTGCGCGACGACGATGAGCGCCAGAATCGCGTAGCGATTGCGAGGCGGGCCCGCGTCGCGCTCGCGCGGCCGATCCCCGGGGCTCACCCTCACGAGCGGCGGGCGGCCAGGCGGGCTTCGACGGCGCGGAGGTCCGCCTCCGTGTCCACGCCGATCGTCGGCTCGTCGGTCTCGACGACGACGATCGGGATGCCGTGCTCGAGGAACCTGAGCTGCTCGAGCTTTTCGGTGAGCTCGAGCGGCGAGGGCGGCAGGCGATGGAACAGGTCGAGCGCCGCGGCGCGGTAGGCGTAGAGGCCGATGTGCTTGAAGCGCACCACGCCGCGGCCGTCGCGGTCGTAGGGGACCGGGTACTTCGAGAAGTAGAGCGCGCGGCCGTCGGCGGCGCAGACGACCTTGTTCACGCCAGGGTTCTCGACCTCGTCGGGCCGGAGGCGGATCTTGAGCGTGCTCACCTGCGTGTCCGGGTGTTCCCGGAACGGCCCGACGAGCCGCTCGATGTGCCCCGGCGTGACGAGCGGCTCGTCGCCCTGGACGTTCACGTACACGTCGGCCGCGCGCGACTGCGCGACCTCCCAGACGCGGTCGGTGCCCGAGGGATGCGCGGCGGAGGTCAGCACCGCCGGCACGCCGAATCCCGCGCACGCCGCCACGACCTCGTGCGAGTCCGTCGCCACGAGCACGTCGGCGAGCGCCGGAGAGCGCTTGGCCGCCTCCCAGACGTGGACGATCAGCGGCTTGCCCGCGATCTCGCGCAGCACCTTGCGCGGCAGGCGGGTGGAGGCGAGACGCGCCGGGATGACGCCGAGCGCGGTCAGTCGCGGGCTCACGGGAAGGCGCGGAGCGTGCGGAGGAGCGCGGCGCGCGGATCGGGCGCCGCGGCGGGCACGAACGGCAGGACGACGGGCTGCGTGAGACCCGCGCGCGCGAACTCGGCGATGCGCCGGCGGCACAAGGCCTCGTCGCCCACGACGCCGAGGCCGGCGAGGACGCGCGGCGAGATCTGCGTCACCGCGCCCGCGCGATCGCCCGCCCGCCAGGCCGCGTTCAGGGCGTCCACCTCGGCGGCGTACCCTGCGCTCCTGAAGAAGCTCGCGTACACGTCCACGATCGCGTACCCGGTGATGTCGCGCGCGAGGGTCGCGTGCGCGGCGGGCGCATCGTCGGTGACGCACGTCCTGACGAACGAGGCGATCTCGAAGCCCTGGAGCGTGCGCCCGGCCTTCCGGGCTCCCGCCTGGAGGCGCTCCACGGAGGCCGGTACCGCCTCGGGCGGAATCCAGTTGAGGACGACACCGTCGGCGATCTCACCCGCGAGCTCGAGCATCTCCGGCCCGAGTGCTCCGAGCACGACGCGCACCGGCCGCGCCGGCGGCGGCGCGGTCATCCTGAAATTCTTCACGCGGTAGAACGCGCCCTCGAAGGTCACGCGCTCGCCCGAGGCCACGCGCCGGACGATCTCGACCGTCTCGCGGATCTGCTGGAGCGAATTCGAGAAGGGGAGGCCGTGCCAGTCGCCGACGATGATGCGGCTGCTCAGCCCGAGCCCGAGGAGGACGCGGTCGTTCGAGCAGTGGTTCAGGCTGGCCGCCGTGAGGCCCAGGACCACGGGCGTCCGCGTCTGGACGGGCACGACCGCAGAGCCGACCTGGAGGCGCTCCGTGGACAGGGCGATGAGCGTCATCAGCGTGACCGCATCGTAGCCGGAGGTCTCGCCGACCCAGGCGGCGTGATAGCCGCGCGTCTCGGCTTCGCGCGCGATGGCGACGAGGTCCGCCGCCGGCTGCGCGGCGAACGCGGAGAGGACGATGCCGACCCGCGGCGCCGTCACGCGTCGGTCTTGACGGCGTCCCGTGCGGCCTTGGCCGCGGAGACCAGGAACCGCTGGTCGTTCACCATGCCGACGAGGCTCCACCCCTCGCGGATGCGGCGGTTGACCGTCTCGGGCCGGAGGCAATGGATCCCGGCGGCGATACCGTGACGCCGGGCGGCGGCGAGGACCTTCTGCATCGCCGCCTCGAACTCGGGATGGGGCGGCTCGAGCGAGGGCGGCAGCCCGGCCGAGGCGCACCAGTCGTTCGGCCCGACGTAGCAGGCGTCGATCCCGGGGACCGAGAGGATCGCGTCGATGTTCCGCACCGCGTCCACGTGCTCGATCTGCGCGATCACGAGGATCTCGTCGTTGGCGCGCTCGAAGTAGGTCGGTGCGTCGGTCTTGAACGAGAGCGCGAAGCGGCCGGCGCCGAGACTCCGCACGCCTTGCGGCGGGTACTTGCAGGCGCCCACGAGCCGCAGGGCCTCCTCGCGCGTCCTCACGTTGGGCGCCAGCACGCCCCAGGCGCCGGCGTCGAGGACGCGCTTGACGTTCTCCTCGCTGAGCGCGTGGACCCGCACGAAGGGCGCGCACGGGTAGCGCGTGATGGTGGCGAACATCGTCGCCAGCGTCGCGAGGTCGATCGGACCGTGCTCGGTGTCGACGAGGAGCCAGTCGAAGCCGGCCGACGCCATCAGCTCGGCCACGAGGGGATCGCCGAAGTTCAGGAGACTGCCGAAGCACGCCTTGCCGGCGCGCAGACGCTGCTTCACGTGGTTTGGGGTCATCGGCGGGAAGTATAGCGCGGCCTTGCCGGGGGCGAACGTCCTGCTGTACGCTGCGCGGGCATGCTCAACCGGATCGGCATCATCGGGGCGGGCGCGATCGGGTGCGTCGTGGGGGGGCTGCTGACGAAGGCGGGGCGCGACGTGACGCTGATCGACCAGTGGCCGGAGCACGTGGAGACGATGCGCCGGCAGGGGCTGCGGCTCAGCGGCACGTGCGGCGAGCACACGGTGAAGGTGAAGGCGCTGCACCTGCACGAGGCGCAGGGGCTGGCGGAGCCGTTCGACGCGGTGTTCGTGGCGGTGAAGGCGTACGACA
>QHSZ01000316.1 GCA_003220595.1 Candidatus Rokuibacteriota bacterium
GGTGACCGTCACCTACGCGGCCGCCACGGCGCCCACGGTGACCATCACGACGCCCACCGCCTCGCCGACCTACGGCACGAGCCTCTCGTCCCTGAGCCTCGGTGGGACCGCCTCCGGCGTCACCCAGGTCACGTGGGCGAACAACCGCGGCGGCGGCGGTACCGCCACCGGCACCACGAGCTGGACCGCCAGCGGGGTCGTCCTCCAGACCGGCGCCAACCTCCTCACCGTCACGGCGCGCGACGCCGCCGGGAACACCGCGACGGGCGTGCTGACCGTGACGTTGTCGTCGACTCTCGCATTCACCGATGACCCGCTCGTCGCTCAGCGCACGCTCAGCCGGGCGCTGCACATCACGGAGCTCCGGGCAGTCATCAATAGCGTCCGCGTGGCCCGCGGGCTGGCGACCTTTGCGTGGACCGATCCCACGCTGACGGCCGGGAGCACTCCGGTCAAAATGGTTCACTTGGCCGAGCTCCGGGCGGCGCTGAACCAGGCGTATCAGGCGGCGGGCCGGACAGCGCCCGCCTACACGGATCCGACGGTTGTGGGACGGCTGACGCTCATCAAGGCGATCCACGTGAACGAGCTCAGGGCCGCCGTCCGCAACATCAACTGAAGCAGCAGTGACCAAGGTCTTCGCGTAGACGAACGGCGCGATCGCGAGGTCGCGCCGTTCGTCTCTAGAGTCGAGCCTGGCGAGGCCAACGGAACGATCCCGGAAGCCGTCCTGGTGCTGACCCGAGGAAACGTCACAAAATAGACAACCGTACGGTCGAACGTGACACTGGGTGTCCCGCTCAGCCACGCTCACCGGCTCCACGCGCTCGCTCAAATCCCTGCGATTCCAGAACTCGGGCGCGCCGCACGGCTCTTGGCACCTACTGTGCACACGTCCCGCCGGCCGTCACGACGGCCTTCGTACCAATGGCAGTCCCACCACACACGGACGGGGGACGGTGTGTTCGACGCGTGGGAGTTGCTTCGACTGTTGCGACCTGGGACAGCGCACGGTCCTCGCGCCGCCAGCTGAGATGCCTGAGGGCGACGTCTCGTGCACGTGGTGGTCGCCGCACGACTGCGGAACTATCGCCGCCCGGTGCACGCTAGGAACGCACGAATCGCCGGTCGCGACGTGAGCCGACCCGAGTCCAGCGGCGCCGCTCGGTGAGGTTCGTGCGGGCCCGGAGGGACGTCGCCGGATATCGCACGGGATTGTGGACGTGCCGGCGGACAAAGAGTCTCCTCTCGAGCGTTGGCGTTCTGGGCCTGCTACTGGGCGCCTCGATGCCGGCCGCGAGCGCCCCTCTGACCGGCTTCCCGCTGCTGTCCTCGCAGTCCTCACCCGTCACCGGCACGGTGACGATCTCCGCGCCCGCCGTGCTGCCCGAAGCGGGCCTGGTGGGTGTCCAGTTCAAGGTGGACGGCTACGTGCTCGACGCGCTCGACGCGACGCCGCCGTTCCAGGTCGTCTGGAGCGCCGCCAGCGCCACCGACGGCAACCACACGATCACCGCGGAGGTCCGGCTCGCGTCAGGTGTCGTCATCGAATCGGCGCCCCTGCTCCTGACGGTGGCCAACCCGGCGACCTTCAACCGCACGCTCCACGTCGATGCCGCCGCCGGCAACGACGACGGCGACGGGCTGACACCGGGCACGGCGTGGCGCACGCTCGACCGGGCCAACGCCGCCGTCGCCGCCGGCGACACCGTGCGGCTGCGAGGCATCTTCTTCGGGCAGTATATCGCGCCGAACGTGTCGGGGACCGCGGCCCGGCCCATCCGGTTCACGAGCTATCCCGGCGAGACGGCGGTGCTCGACGGCGGCCGCTCGGTGGGTAGCGACCGCCCCGTCGTCGCCGTGTGGCTCGATGGCCGCAGCTACATCGTGGTGGAGCGGCTCTGGATCCAGAACGTCCCCGGCGTCGCCGCCCAGATTTCCTCGGGCGGCCACCACAACGTCGTGCGCGACGCGTATCTCACGAGGTGCGGCACCCCCGCCGTCTGGGGTCACGCGGTCAAGATCAGCGAGTCGAGCGACAACCTCGTCGAACGGAACCAGATCATCGACATCGGCGACGAGCGTGCCAATTCTGGCGACAGCATCTACATCGTCAGCGACGCGCACCGCAACCGCATTCTCAACAACACGGTGCAGGACGGCGGCCATAGCCTGATCCAGATCGGAAGCCAGCAGAGCACGGCGCCGTCGACGGACAACGTCATCGCGGACAACACGCTCTCGAACTTCTACGCGACCGTGATCATCCTGGCCTACGGGAACGAGCGGACGCTCATCGAATACAACCGGATCTCGGACGCGGCCCGCAACGGGGTCAACTATCCTCGCTCCGGCCTCCAGATCCAATCGAGCGACAACGTCGTTCGTTACAACGAGGTCTTCAACAACGCGGCGTCGGGTGTCGAGCTTCAAGCCTACGTCTACAACGGCACGATCCCCCAGGACGCGATCGGCAACCAGGTCTACCACAACGTGTTCTACGGCAACAATCTCCTTCGAGACTTGGTGAACAGCAACGGAGCGATCGCGCTCAGGGAGTGGGACGGCCGATCCGTGCGCGACAATCTCGTCGCAAACAACATTTTCTTCAGGAATGCCGGCTTCGCCTTCGAGGGCAACGTCTACACGATCACGATCAATCACTATGGCAACCCGACCGCGTGGCCGGTGGGCAGCCTGAACGGTAACCGCATCGAGAACAACATCTTCCTGCGTCAGCCCGGATCGGCGGGCGAGCCGATGGTGCTGCGCATCCGCGAGCCCGCGCAGGGTGGCAACCTCAGCTACACGCTCGCGGGGTTCCAGCAGACCTACGCCGAGGCCTCGGGCAACCTCGAGACTGACCCTCGGTTCACCGACGAGGCGAATCGGGTGTTCACGCTGAGCGCCGGAAGCCCCGCGATCGATCGCGGTCTCGTGATTCCGGGAGTCGGCTACTTCGGGTCCGCCCCGGATCTGGGTGTCTTCGAGCGCGACGACGACGGCCCCGCGGACACGACGCCCCCCCTCGTCGCCGTGGCGTCGCCGGCCGGCGGTCAGACGGTGTCCGGCGTGGTGACGATCACCGCCTCCGCCTCGGACAACGTCGGCGTCACCCGCATCGACTACCTGCAGGACGGCCAGGCCGTGGCGGTATTCTCCCCGCCGGTGTTCAGGGTCTCCTGGAACACCGCGCTGGTCCCCAACGGCACACATACGCTCACCGCCATCGCGCGCGACGCGGCGGGCAACCGCACCACCTCGGCCGGGATCACCGTGACGGTGTTGAACATCGACACCTCGGCGCCCGCGGTGAGCATCACCTCGCCCACGTCCGGTTCGAGCTACACCACGGGCGCCTCGTCCATCATGCTCAGCGGGACAGCCTTCGACAACGTCGGGGTCACCCAGGTGACGTGGGCGAACAGCCGAGGTGGCGGCGGCACCGCGACCGGCAGGGCGAGCTGGACGGCGAGCGGCATCGTCCTCCAACTCGGCACGAACGTGCTGAGCGTCACGGCGCGTGATGCCGCGGGCAACACCGCGATGGGCGCCTTGACGGTCACCCGGACCGACACCTCGGCGCCCACGCTGACGATCACCTCGCCCACCTCCGGTCCGACGTACGCAACGGCCGCCTCGTCCATCGCGCTCGGCGGGACGGCCTCCGACAACGTCGGGGTCACTCAGGTGACGTGGGCGAACAGCCGGGGCGGCAGCGGCGCCGCGTTCGGGACGGCGAGCTGGACGGCGAGCGGGATCGTTCTCCAACCGGGCGAGAACGTGCTGAGCGTCACGGCGCGCGACGACGCTGGCAACAGCACCACGGACACCCTGACGGTCACGCTGACGGCGGCGTTCACGTTCACCGACGACCCGCTCGTGGCTCGGAACACGCTCGTCAAGGCGGTGCACATCACCGAGCTCCGGGCGGCCATCGATCGCCTGCGCGGGGACCGCGGGCTGGCGCCCTTCGCCTGGACCGACCGCACGCTCGTGCCCGGCGTCACCCGGGCCCGGGCGGTCCACGTGACGGAGCTGCGGACGGCGCTGGACCAGACCTATCAGGCGTCGCGCCAGGCTCCGCCAACCTACACGGATCCCGCCCTGGTCGCGGGGCGGACCACCATCAAGAAGGTCCACCTCGACGAATTGCGGGCGGCAGTACTCGGCCTACGAGGCCCCTGAGCCCTTCCCGGCAGTCCGCGACGGCCATCGCCCCCGCGATGGCCGCGCACTCCTGAACCGCGAGCGGACGGCTTTCCACCCGGATCTGCCCCTTGCGGATGGCCTGGAGGACCGACGCCACCGTCGGTTCGCTCTCGATCAGTGAGAAGGTCGTCCCGAGCTGCCGGATCACGTGGCTGTCGGAGGTGCCCACGAGCGGCAAGCCGGTCTCCTTCGCCAGGCGGATCGCCGGGCGGTTGAAATCGATTCGCCTGGTGTAGAAGTGGCTGAGCTCGATCGCCTCGAACAGGTCGATCTCCTCGAGCAGTCGACCGCGGAGCGAGTACGAGGCGGGAAAGAACGGGTGGGGCGCCACCACCAGCCACTCGGGGCGGCGGAGCCGCCGCAGATCGGCGAAGGTCCGGAGCCGCTCCGGCGTGACGTCGGCGTTGTAGAGGAGGACGTGCTTGCCTTCGATCGTCATCTCGACGCCCGGGATCAGGAGGATCCCACGCCCCCGGGCATAGCCCTCGAGGTCCGCACTGAAGGTGACGGCGTCGTGGTTGGTGATGCTGAGGACCTGAAAGCCGGAGCGCGCGGCCCGGTCGATCAGGTCCCGCGCATCGTAGGCGATGAACCGATCCCGCTCCCGCGTGTGGAGGTGCAGATCAGCCTTGAGCTGCACGCTGCGCCTTGCTACGGCTCCGTCTGCTGGAAGAAGACGTCCGGTTGAGCATGGGGACCGACAGTGGGCGAGCCGGAGGGCGAAGTCCAGGTGTTCCGGTTGTCGCCCCAGGCCGCGAGCACGCTCCTCTCCTGCTGCGTCGTGGCGAGGTACTCGCCGAGATTGTAACAGGGGGGCAGGGTCCGATCGTAGTTCGTGGTGAGGAACGCGTTGAACGCGATCGGGCTCGGGTTGTTGCTCGGGACGAGATCGAAGGCGACGCTACTCAAGCGAGCGGGTGACTTCGCGCGGAAGTGTCGGCCCCCTCGCCCGATCTTGCCGGTGGTCAGGTCGACGCGGATCCGTCCGTCCGCCTGCTGCACGTAGTAGGCGACGCTCACACGCTCACCGTCCGTGTCCACGGCGAGCGCGGGGAGCACGTGCTGCGGGTCGACGTCGGTGGCAGCCGCCACCGTGAATGGGCCGAACATCGTGCGACCCCCGTCTGGGGAGACGAGGAGGCGGATCTCCGAGCGCGAGTTCGGGTCGCCGAAGAACGGGCTCGTGGAGGAGTTGAAGGCGATGAAGAGCCTCCCGTTCGCGGCTGCCGCGCTCGGCTGCGTGATGAGCCTCGTGGACTGCCGGAAGCGGGGCAGGCCGAGGCGGCCTCCCCCCAGATCGGCGCCCTGACTCAGCACAGGGCGGATGCCGCCGGTGGCGCCGCAGTCGCTCAAGGTTCCGGGGGTGACGTTGGGAAACCCGACCGTGTCCGGCGCGCCGGGCACGTCGAAGGCGAGGAACGTGAACGTGTCGCCTG
>QHSZ01000110.1 GCA_003220595.1 Candidatus Rokuibacteriota bacterium
AATCCCAGCGTCCAGCCCCGCTCCTGGAGGCACCAGCACACGTCCACGTCGTCGCCGGCGGTGCGGAACTGCGGGTCGAACCCTCCGATCGCCTCGAGGCGGGCTTTGCGGAACGCCATGTTGCAGCCGGGAATATGTTCCGCCTCACGGTCGCTCAGGAGGACGTGAACAGGCCCGCCCGGCGCGCGCGCGACGCACTCGGCGATCGGCCCGTCGCCCGGCGGAGCGAGGTTCGGCCCTCCCACCGCCGCGTGCGACGTGGTGAGGAACGTGGCCGCAAGGTAGGTGAGCCAGTGCGGGTCGGGGTAGGCGTCGTCGTCGATGTAGGCGACGATCTCGCCGCTCGCCTCTCGAAGGCCCGTGTTGCGCGCGCTGGCCAGGCCGCGATTCTCGGTCTGGATCAGCCGGCAGTGGTACTGGCGCGCGATGGCCGCCGTCGCGTCCGTTGATCCGTCGTCCACCACGATGACCTCGTAGTCAGGGTACGCGAGTCGCTCCAAGCCCTCGAAGCAGTCACGGATCGTGCGCGCGCCGTTGTACGTGCACACGACCACCGAGATCCGGGGCCACGGCAGGTTCGGCGAGAACGGCACCTCGGCGAACGCCTGACGGACCGCGCTCAGGGCGGGCTTGGGCGCCCGGTCGGCGCGCGTGAGGCCGAAGCCCCAGTTCTCGACGTCGTGGCCTTGTCGGTACCACTCGTCGGTCCAGGAGAACACGACCACGCCGGCGCATCCCGCCGCGAACGCGCCTCGAACCTGCCAGTCGAGCGAGCGCGCCTGAGCGCCCTCGCCGTTGCGCAGTCCGTCGAGGCCGAGCTCGCTCATGAGGAGCGGCCGGTCCCCGGCGATATTCTGCAGGCGTCCGAGATACGCCTCGAACCGCTCCGGCGACTCGAGATAGACGTTGAAGCACACGAGGTCGAGGAACGGAAGGTGGAGGTACTCCGTCGTGGGGTAGTTCACGTAGGTCACGAGCCCATCCGGGTCTTCCTCCTTGACCGCCCGGTACAGCCGCTTGAGATAACGCTCGATCGCTCGGCGGCCGAGCCAGCGCGCCATCAGGGCCGGGATCTCGTTGCCGAGGGCGTAACAGAGGAGCGCCGGGTGGCCCGCGCACTCCCGGACCTTCGCCCGCACCAGCGCCGCGATCTCGGACACGCTCTTCTTCCGGTCGATGAGGAAGCCCAGGTATTGCTCGGCGGACAACCCCACCATGACGCGGAGGCCGTGCCGCTGGGCCGCGTCGAGGAGAGCACGGGGGGGCGTCGTGTGCGGAATCCGGACGGTGTTGATCCCGTTCGCCGCCATCTGAGCGAAGTCCCGCTCGATGACGTCCAGGTCGTGGTACTCCCGGCCGCTCGCATCGGGGTGAAACGCGCCGTAGCTCACGCCGCGAACGTAGAACTTCTCGTCGCCGGTGAAGATGAATTTGCCCCGCGCGCGCGGCCGCGCGAGCGGCGGGTGGGCCGGCGCGCTCGCGGGCGAGACGTCTCTGGTGATCGCCGGCGCGATCAGGTCATCCGTCGTGGTCGCGTTGGCAGGAGGGGCGATCGACACGCCGGCCGCCTACGCCGGCACCCGGAAATTTTGCGCGGGCGTCGTGCTCGCGAACCACTCGAGCGTCCGCCGCAGTCCATCCGGCAGGGACACGGTCGGAGTCCATCCGAGCCCGGCCTGGGCCTTCCGAATGTCCGGCCGCCGGCGCGCTGGATCGTCCTGAGGCAGGGGCAGGTGGACCAGGTCGAGCGTGGTCCCGACGAGCGAGGCGACCGTTTCCGCCAGCTCGAGCAGGGTGATCTCCTCCGGATTGCCCAGGTTGAACACCTCGCCCGCCAGGCCGTCATAGGTGGCGAGACGGTAGATGCCCTCGACCAGATCGTCCACGAAGCAGAAGCTCCGCGTCTGCCGGCCGTCGCCGTGGACCGGCAGGGGCGTCCTCGCCAGCGCGTGGGTGATGAACTGCGGGATGACGCGACCGTCACCCGCGCGCATGCGCGGGCCATACGTGTTGAAGATCCTGACGATGCGCGCATCCAGCCCGTGCGAGCGGTGATACGCCATCGTCAGCGCCTCGGCGAAGCGCTTGGCCTCGTCGTACACGCTCCGCGGACCGAGCGGATTGACGTGGCCCCAGTACGACTCAGGCTGGGGGTGGACTTGGGGATCGCCGTACACCTCGCTCGTGGAGGCCAGGAGATAGCGAGCCTGGTGAGCCTTGGCCAGCCCGAGCGTGTGGAGGGTGCCCACGCTGTCGACCTTGAGCGTGTGGATGGGATGCCGCAGGTAGTCCCGGGGGCTCGCGGGACAGGCGAAGTGCAGGACGAGATCGACGGGGTCGCCGATAAGGAACGGCTTCGTGACGTCCTGCCGCCGAAACCGGAACCGGGTGTCGTCGGCCAGATGGGCCAGGTTCCCGGCCGTCCCCGTCAGCAGATTGTCGATCCCCACAACGTGCCATTGCCGCTTCAGGAAATGGTCGCAAAGGTGCGAACCGAGAAACCCGGCGGCCCCGGTGATCAACACGGTCCGCACCCGCTGCGGCTCCGCACGCAGACCGGTTTCCCCGCGGCCGAGGCTCTCGTACTCGAAGCCGGCCGCCCGCATCCGTGCCGGCTCGAAGAGATTCCGGCCGTCGACGACGATCGGGGTGCGCACGAGCGACCGGACTCGATCGAGGTCCAGCGACCGAAACTCCTCCCAGTCGGTGAGAATGACCAGCGCGTCGGCGCCACGGGCCGCCTCGAAGGCGGACTCCACGTAGGTGAGGCGGTCGTCGGGCGGATACAGCTTCTGGAGGTTCCGCGCAGCGATGGGGTCGTAGATGCGCAGGATGGCTCCGGCGCCGTGCAGTCGTGGGACGATCGCGAGGCTCGGGGCGCCGCGAATGTCATCCGTGTCCGGCTTGAACGCCACGCCCAGGACGCCGATGACCTTGTGCGGCAGCACCCACAACGCCCGCTCGACCTTCGCGAGGAGGCGATCGACACGGGCGGTGTTGATGCGCTCGACCTCTCTGAGCATCGCGACGTCGACGCCGTTGTCCTCGGCCACCGTGATGAGCGCGCTCAGGTCTTTGGGCAGGCAGGAGCCGCCGAAGCCCAGGCCCGCGTTGAGAAAGTGACCGCCGATCCGCGGGTCGAGGCCGACGCCGCGGGCGACGGTCGCCACGTCGACGCCGAGCTCCGCGCACAGGTCCGACACCAAGTTGATGAACGAGATCTTCGTGGCGAGAAAGGCGTTCGACGTGTGCTTGATCAATTCGGCCGCCGTCACGCTGGTGACGACGATCGGGCAGTCGAAGCTCCCCTGGTAGAGGCCGAGCAGCAGCGCCCGGGCCCGCTCGGTGTCGGCGCCGATGACGATCCGGTCCGGTTCGAGGAAGTCGCGAACGGCCGAGCCCTCGCGAAGGAACTCCGGATTGCTGGCGACGTCGAACTCTCGCTCCGATCCGGCCATGCGCCGGATCGTCCACTCGATCCAGTCGGCGGTCCGGGCGGGAACGGTGCTCTTCTCCACGATGAGTTTGTAGCCGTCCAGAAGTGGCGCGATCGTCCGAGCCACTTCCTCGACCTGGCAGAGGTCGGCGCGTCCGTCCGCTCGAGGAGGCGTCCCCACGCAGAGGAATAGGATGTCGGACGACGACACGCCGTCCTCGGCGCTCGTGGTGAACCTGAGCCGGCCGGCTTCCAGATTGGCGGCGAGCAAGTCCCGTAAGCCGGGCTCATGGATGGTGGGCGTCCCGTCCGAAAGGCTGGCCACGATGTCCGGATCCTTGTCGATCGCCGTCACGGTGTGACCCAGCTGGGCGAGGCAGACCGACGTGACCAACCCCGCGTAACCTGTGCCGAAGATTCCCAGGCTCATGCCCACCGCGACACCTCCTGATTCGCCCGTTCTACCGCGTAGCGCCGAGTCACTCGTCTGGATTCATGCTCGGTGCCGGCGACCCGGGACGAAAGCCACGAGGTCGTCCATGGCTGTGATCCCGAACCATCTGTGATCCCGAACCATATGTGACCCCGAACCGTAACAGATAGTTCCCCGCGGACAATCGGCGGTGGGCCTGTGACTCTGTAGGACCTTCGAGGACGCACGTGTCGGACTTGGTCCTACAGAGGTTCGACGCTCTCCGACACCCACGCCGGGGCGGGGCTTGGCAGTCCCAGCTCGAAGGACGTTGGTGCGGCGTGCGGCGCCCGGGTTCGCACGCGTGCGTATCATTGCGAGCGCATTACGAGCATGTGACGGAGCGTCGACGCGACGCCCCGAGCGATCAACCGGGCGAAGGCTGCAATTCGCGTCTGGTAAAAGCCGGCCCATTCCGGAAATTATTTGCTCAGAGATTTCCCACGCTCGTTCCGCGGACGATCAATCGAAGCGGCGATATTCGTTGAGATTCGGTTTCCGGTATGAGTTTTGCCCCTCAGTCACGCCATGGCGGTTTCTGTCTGATGACACCCGGCGACGATCAGGCGCGGAGCCCGCGACGCCGCGGCGTCGGGCGGCGGTCCCAGCTCGTGCTGTTTTCGCACTGGGTCGAGCAGTGGCTGGTGGAGGATCCCAACCTCTCGAGTGCCGAGATCCTGAGCCGCATCCGGCGTTCCGGCTATCGAGGCGGTAAGAGCGCGCTCTACGAGCTCGTGAGACGGCTGAGGCTGCTCGGCTGATCCGCTCGATCACCCGCGCGGCGCGGGCGTCAAGAATTCTGGACATTGACGGGGGCGCCGTCGGCGGCGACGCTGCCCGCGTGAACCTCGCGGAGCTCCTCGTCACCCTCGCGCTCCTGGGCCTCACGCTCGCCGGGCTCTTCACCAGCCTCGACCACGGCCAGCGCGCCTATGCGATCGGGGCGGCGCGCGTCGAGTCCCAGCAGAGCGCGCGGATCGCGCTCGAGCGCCTGGCGCGCGAGATCAGGGGCGCCGGCGCGGGAGGCGACGCCTTCGACGCGATCTCGGTCGCGGAGCCCGAGCGGATCGTTCTCCAGGCCGACCTCGACGGCGACGGGGCGGCCGCCTCCCGCGGTGAGACGATCGCGTGGCGTCTGGCGGGGGCGGTCCTGCGCCGCGACGCGGGCGGGGGAGCCCAGCCCGTCGTCGAGGGCGTCCTGCGTCTCCGCCTCGAGTACCTCGACTTCGCCGGCCGGCCGACACGCGTGCCCGGCGAGGTCAGGAGCGTCGTGATCACGCTGACGACCGAGGGCGGGCAGCCGGGCGCCGGCGGCGCGACGACGCTCACGACCCGGGTGGGCCTGCGCAACCGGCCGGGGAGACCGAGCGGCGTGACCGGTGCGATAAAATCGGACGCGGAGCAATGACAGCAATCCGAGTTGGCCGTGTAGCGCTCGTCGCGGCCGTCCTCGCGGCCGCCGCCGCGTGCGCGACCGTGCCGGTCACGGGCCGGCGCCAGGTCATCCTCCTCTCGGAGGGCGAGGAGCGCCAGATGGGGCTCAGCTCCTACAAGGAGGTGCTCAAGAAGTCGCGCCTCTCTTCCGATGCCGTGGCCACGGAGCAGGTCAGACGGGTCGGCCGGCGGATCGCCGAGGCGACGGGCCGCGCGGACTACCAGTGGGAATTCAGCCTCATCGAGGACAAGCAGGCGAACGCCTTCTGCCTGCCCGGGGGCAAGGTGGCGGTGTACACCGGTATCCTCCCGCTCACCCGGGACGACGCGGGGCTCGCCGCCGTCCTCGGCCACGAGGTCGCTCACGCGATCGCCCGTCACGGGGGCGAGCGCGTGAGCCAGGGCCTCCTCGTGCAGGTGCCACTCGCCGTGGCCCAGGTGGCCCTCGCGGGGAACGACCCGGCCATGACCCGGCAGGTCACGGCGCTCCTCGGCGCCGGCGCGACCGTCGGGATCCTCCTGCCGTGGAGCCGCACCCAGGAGTCGGAGGCCGACCACCTCGGTCTGATCTACATGGCGAAGGCGGGCTACGACCCCCACGCCGCGCGTGACCTCTGGGTGAGGATGGCCGAGGCTTCCAAGGGCTCCGCCCGCCCGCCGGAGTTCCTCTCGACTCACCCCGCCGAGGCGACCCGGATCAAGCAGATCGAGGCCTGGCTGCCGGAAGCCCTCCAGTACTACCAGCCGCGCTGATCCTCTCCGATCGCCCCCCTGACCCAATCGGGTGGGTCAGGGTGGGAAATGTACACTACCCGTCGCCCGCCCATGTAGAGCCGGAATCATTCGAAAAATCATGGATTTTTCCTTGACAGGCCCTCTCGAGGGACGCTAATCTCGCCGACTAGGTGGGAGAAAGTGGGATGAAGTGGAAACCCAGCCCCACATACAGACATGTTCAGAGGGCGCTATCAGCACGCGATCGATCCGAAGGGGCGCTTGAGCGTGCCCGCAAAGTTCCGGGATGTGCTCGCGCAGTACGACGGCCAGCTGGTCGTCGTGCCGGACGGCGCGTGCCTGGAGGTGCATCCGCTCCAGGAGTGGCAGCGCATGGAGGCGAAGCTCCGCGACCAGTCGCAGTTCAGCGCCGAGGTGCGCGAGATCAGCCGGCTCTACTTCTCGCGCGCGAAGGACGTGACGCTCGACGCGGCCGGACGAATCCTGTTGCCGCCAGACGTGCGGCGAGAGGCCGGCCTCGAGAAAGACGTCACGCTCGTCGGCGGCGGGCTGCCGAAGTTCGAGATCTGGGATCGCGCGCGCTTCGAGGAATACGAGCGGGCGGGGCAGCCGAAGCTGCCGTCGCTCTTCGACAAGCTGGCAAACTTGGGAGTGTAGCGGTTCACGTTCCGGTACTCGCGGACGAGGTCGCGTTTCTCCTGCGACCGCGCGGAGGAGGATGGATGATCGACGGGACGGTGGGTATGGGCGGGCACGCTGAGGCGCTCCTGGCGTCGAGCGCGTCCGATGTTCTCCTGCTCGGGCTCGACGTGGACGGAGAGGCGCTCGCGCGCGCGGGCGCGCGCCTCGCGCCCTTCGGCGGGCGCGTGCGCCTCGCACACGAGAGCTTCCGCAACCTCGCGCGCGCCGCCGCGGCGCACGGCATCACACGGGCGCGCGCGATCCTCCTCGACCTCGGCGTGTCGTCGTACCAGCTCGAGGAGTCGGCGCGCGGCTTCTCCTTCCTCCGCGCGGCGGAGCCGCTCGACATGCGTCTCGACCCGACGCGGGGCGAGACCGCCGCCACGCTCGTGAACCGGCTCCCGGAGCGCGAGCTCGCGCGCATGCTCTTCGAGTACGGCGAGGAGCCGCACGCGCGGCGAATCGCGCGCGCGATCGTCCAGCGCCGCCCGCTCGCGACGACCGGCGACCTCGTCGCCGCGGTCAAGCGTGCGGTGCCGCGCCGCGCCTGGTCGACGCGCATCCACGTCGCGACGCGCACCTTCCAGGCCCTGCGCATGGCCGTCAACGACGAGCCCGGCGCCCTCCGCCAGGCCCTCGACGAGGCCCCCGCCCTGCTCGCCGCGGGCGGCAGGCTCGGGGTCATCTCCTTCCACTCGGGCGAAGACCGCATCGTGAAGCGCACGTTCCGAGCTCTGGAGTCGGCGGGCTTCGCCGAACTCGAGCCGTCGCCCCTCGGGCCCGAGGACGACGAGGTGCGGGCGAACCCCCGCGCCCGGAGCGCGAAGCTACGCGTGCTGGAGCGGCTCTCGTGAAAAACAAACAGCGACTCGTCCACGAACAGGATCTCCGCGCGCGGCGCGTGCTGGTCGTCGCGCTCGCGTGCTCGGCCCTCCTCGCGGGCGGCGCCCTCGCCGTGGTCGGCGCCCGCGTCCAGCAGGTCCATCTGGCCTACCGGCTCGACGCGCTCCGCGGCCAGCGTGACCGCGCCGAGGCGAACGTCCGCCAGCTCGAGATCGAGGTGGCGACGCTCCGGGCGCCCGCGCGCCTCGAGGCCCGCGCGCGCCAGCTCGGTATGCTGGCGCCGGGCCGCGACCAGGTCCGCCTGGCGCGCGAGTACGTCGCCTCGAGCACCGGGCTCGCGGCCATTCGCAGCCGCACCGCCTCCGTGGCGGGTGAGCTGCCGGCAGCGTCGGACGCGCCGAGCCTGCCGGAGAGGTCCCTGCTCCAACAGTGACCTCGAGCGACCTCCGGACGCGGGTCCTCATCCTGGCGGCGCTGCTCGCCGTCGCGTTCGGGGGCCTCACCGGTCGGCTCGCGTGGCTGCAGGTCGTCAAGCGCGCCGAGCTCGCGCAGCTGGCCGAGCGCCAGTACTCGCGCACCGTCGTTCTCCACGCCCAGCGTGGCGCGATCGTGGACCGCCACGGCACGCCCCTCGCCACCTCGACGCCGACGGAGTCGCTCTTCGTCCAGCCCCGCGCGGTCGCCGATCCGGCCCGCCTCGCGGCGCGGCTGGCGCCGATCATCGGCGTGTCGCCGGCGGAGGCGCACCAGGCGCTCACGAGCGCCCGCCCCTTCGTGTGGCTCCGTCGCAAGCTCCCGCCCGCGGTCGCCGCCGAGGTGCGTGCGCTGCGCGAGCCGGGGCTCGGCTTCCTGCCCGAGCCGCTCCGCCTCTACCCGAACCGCGAGCTCGCCGCGCACGTCGTCGGCTTCGAGGGCGTCGAGGGGGGCCTGGAGGGCGTCGAGCGCGCCTTCGACGCGGAGCTCGCCGGCACGCCGGGCAAGGCGGTCGTCGGCCGCGACGCGCTCGGGCGCGAGGTGACGAGCCAGCGCGTGCTCCGGGCGCCGAAGCCCGGTCACGGCGTCGTGCTGACGCTCGACCGCACGATCCAGTACGTCGCCGAGCGCGAGATCGATGCCGCGTACCGGCGCACGGGCGCCCGGGCCGCGATGGCGGTCGTGCTCGAGCCCCGCACGGGCGATGTGCTGGCGCTCGCGATCCGGCCGACGTTCAACCCGAACACGTTCCTCGAGGCGCCGACGAAGGACGCCTGGCGCAACCGCGCGATCACCGACCCGTTCGAGCCGGGCTCCACCTTCAAGGTGATCCTCGCCGCCGCCGCCCTCGAGGAAGGCGTGGTCCGGCCGGACGACCAGATCTACGCCGAGAACGGGGCCATCACGCTCGCCAAGACGACGATCCGCGACTGGAAGAAGTACGGCTGGCTCACGTTCAGCGAGGTCCTGCAGTACTCGTCGAACGTGGGATCCATCAAGGTCGGGCTCCAGCTGGGGCGTGAGCGCTACTACCGCTACATGAGCGCCTTCGGCTTCGGCGTCTCGACGGGCCTCGGCCTGCCCGGCGAGAGCCGCGGCCAGCTCCGCGACCCGACGCGCTGGTCGCTCCTCTCGCTGCCGACGCTGTCGCTCGGTCAGGAGGTCTCGGTGACCGCGCTGCAGATGGTCGCGGCGTTCGGCGCGATCGCCAACGGCGGCACGCTCATGCAGCCGCGCCTCGTGCGCGCGACCTTCGACGCCGACGGACGCGAGGCCCGGCGCTTCCAGCCGCGAGCGGTGCGCCAGGTCGTCTCGCCCGCGACGGCGCGCACCCTCACGCGGATCCTCGTGAAGGCCGTCGAGGCGGGCACCGGCCACAACGCCGCGATCCCCGGCTACGAGGTCGCGGGCAAGACCGGCACGGCGCAGAAGCTCGACCCGACGACGGGCCGGTACTCGCGAGCGCCGGGCGTCCTCTCCTTCGTCGGCTGGGCGCCGGCGGACGAGCCGCGCTTCGTCATGCTCGTGATGCTCGACGAGCCGAAGAACGAGCAGTGGGGCAGCGAGGCCGCGGCGCCGGTCTTCGGCGCGATCGGCCGCGAGATCCTCCGCTACTTCGAGGTGGCGCCGCGCGACGTCCAGCCGGTGCAGATCGTGACGGGTCCCGCCGACACGCGGCCGGATGGCGCCGCCGTGAAGGCCCCGGTGCAGCTCGTGAGCACCGTGCCGTCGGGGGATCCGAACGGGCGGCCCGCGATGCCCGACCTCACGGGCCAGACGCTCCGGAGCGCGCTCGCCGCGCTCGCGCCGCTCCAGCTCGAGGTCGAGATCCACGGCCAGGGCCGCGTGGCCCAGCAGGCGCCGCGAGCGGGGCAGCCGGTCGCCCCGGGCACGACGGTGCGGCTCACCCTCGTGCGCGACGGCAGGCGGTGAGGGAGATGCCGGTGAGCGAGCTCCTGGCCGCGCTGACGGACACGCGCATCGTGGGCGAGCCGCCGCGGTCGGTCTCGTCCCTCGCGGCCGACTCGCGCCGCGTGGAGCCGGGCGGCTGCTTCGTCGCCGTGCCCGGGTTCAAGCAGGACGCGCGACGCTTTATCCCGGAGGCGGTGCGCCGCGGCGCGACGCTGGTCGTCACCGAGGGCGAGCCGGTCGCGGGCCTGTCCGTCGCGCAGGTGCTCGTGCCCGCCGCGCGCGCGTCGCTCGCGCGCCTGGCGTCTGCCTGGTACGGCCACCCGTCGCGCGCCCTCACGCTCGTCGGCATCACGGGGACGAACGGCAAGACGACGACGTCGTACCTCGTGGAGGCGTTGCTCCGCGCGCGCGGGCTCGCGACCGGCGTGATCGGCACGATCCAGTACGTGCTCGGCGAGGAGCGGCGGCCCGCGCACCAGACGACGCCCGAGGCGCTCGAGCTCCAGGGGATGCTCGCGCTGATGCGCGAGCGCGGGATCCGCGGGGTCGTCATGGAGGTCTCCTCGCACGCGCTCGCGCTCTCGCGCGTGGACGGCCTCGCGTTCGACGTCGCCGTGTTCACGAACCTGACCCAGGACCACCTCGACTTCCACGGCACGCTCGACGCCTACCGCCTCGCGAAGCGCCGGCTCTTCGAGCTCCTCGCCGCGTCGCCGAAGCCCGCGCGGACCGCCGTCGTGAACGGCGACGACGCGTCGGCGGCGGCGATGGTCCGCGGCCTCGACCTGTCCGTGCTCACGTTCGGCCTGGGCGCCGGGGCGCGCGTCCGCGCGGTCGAGTACGCGTCGTCGCTCGACGGCATCCGGATGACGGTGGAGACGCCGGGCGGGCGGCTCGTGCTCACCTCGCCGCTCATCGGCGAGCACAACGTCCTGAACCTGCTGGGCGCGATCGCGACCGGCCTGGCGCTCGGGCTCGAGCTCCCTGCCATCGGGACGGCGCTGTCCGCGGTGGGCGCGGTCCCGGGCCGGTTCGAGCAGGTGCGCGCGGGTCAACCGTTCCTCGTCGTCGTGGACTACGCCCACACGCCGGACGCCCTCGAGCGCGTGCTCACGACGGCGCGCAAGCTCACGGCCGGCCGGCTCGGCGTCGTCTTCGGCTGCGGCGGCGACCGCGATCGCGGCAAGCGGCCGATCATGGGCGAGCTCGCGGCCCGCCTCGCCGACCGGGTGTGGGTCACCTCCGACAACCCGCGCACCGAGCGGCCGGAGGCGATCGTCGACGAGGTGGTCGCCGGCATCCGGCGGGCGGGAGCCGACGCGAGCCGCTACCTCGCCCAGCCCGACCGGCGCGACGCCATCCGGGGGGCGTTGGACTGGGCGAAAAGCGGTGATACCGTGGTAATCGCGGGCAAAGGGCACGAGACGTACCAGATCGTCGGTTCGGACGTCCTTCCGTTTGACGACCGGGAAATCGCCCGGACAATCCTGTCGGAGCGTTCGTCATAGGCAGTCGAGTGCCGCCGTTCACCGTGCAGGACATCGTGCGCGCAACCCAGGGCGCCCTGGTGACGGGTGACCTCGCGGTCCCGGTCACCGGCGTCGCCATCGACTCGCGGAGCCTCGGCGTGGGCGAGGCCTACTTCGCGATCCGCGGCCACCGGCTCGACGGTCACGCGTTCCTCGCCGAGGCCGCGTCGCGGGGCGCCGCCTGCCTCGTCGTCCACTCGCTCCACGACGACACGCCCGGGAGCGTGCCGCTCGTGCTCGTCGAGGACACGACGCGGTCGCTCGGCCGGCTCGCCGCCTATCACCGGGCGCGCTTCGCGGTTCCCGTCGTGGCCGTGACCGGGTCCAACGGCAAGACGACCACCAAGGAGCTCGTCGCCGCCGTGCTCGCCACGCGCTTCAACGTGCTCAAGCCCGCGGGGAGCTTCAACAACCAGTGGGGCCTGCCGCTCACGCTCCTCCGGCTCGCGCCCGAGCACCAGGCGCTCGTGCTGGAGCTGGGCACCAACCGACCCGGCGAGATCGCGTACCTGGCGGAGCTCGCGCGGCCGACGATCGGCGTCGTGACGACCGTCGCGGCCGTGCACACGGAGTTCCTCGGCTCGCTCGACGGGGTCCGCGTGGAGAAGGCGTCGCTCGTCCGCGCGATCCCCCCGGAGGGCTGGGTCGCGCTGAACGCCGACGACCCGTGCGTCGCGGGGATGGCCCGTGACGCGAAGGGGCGCGTCATCACGTACGGGCGCGCGCTGAACGCCCAGGTGCGGGCGGCGGGCGACGTCGTCGAAGATGCGGCCGGCGTCACGTTCGCGCTCGAGGTGGCCGGCGCGCGCCGGGACGTCACGCTGCACCTCGCGGGGCGCCACAACGTGACGAACGCGCTCGCCGCCGCGGCCGTCGGCTCGGCCCTCGGCTTCACGCTCGACGAGATCACGCACGGCCTCGCGGCCGCACGGCCCGTCGCGGGCCGATGCGTCTGGCGCGTCGCCGGCGACGTGAGGATCCTGGACGACACGTACAACGCGAACCCGGTCTCGCTGCGCGCCGCGCTCGAGACCGCCGCGGCGGGCCGGGCCGGGGCCGGCGGCCGGCTCGTCGTGGTCCTCGGCGACATGCTCGAGCTCGGCGCGATCACGGACGACGCCCACCGCGAGGCCGGGCGCGCGGTCGTCGCGACGGGCGCCGACGAGCTCGTCGGCGTCGGACGCCAGGCGCTGCTCGCCGTCGAGGCCGCGCGCGCGGCGGGGCTCGCGGCCGCCCACCACGCGACGACGTTCGAGGACACCGTCGCGCACCTCCTCAAGCGCCTCGCGCCCGGCGACACCCTGCTCGTCAAGGGCTCGAGGGGGATGCGCCTGGAGCGGGTCGTGGACGCGCTCGTGGCGCGTCTGGCCCGGGAGTGAGGGCGGCGGATGCTCTACCTCTTCCTCGTCCCGCTCGCGAAGGACCACATCCTCTTCAACGTCTTCCGCTACCTGACGTTCCGGTCCTTCATGGCGCTCATCACGGCCGTCGTCATCTCGCTGGTCGTGGGCCCGTGGCTGATCCAGAAGCTGCGCGTGATGCAGCACGGTGGCGAGACGATCCGCGAGGACACGCCGGAGCGCCACCGGGGCAAGCAGGGCACGCCGACGATGGGCGGCGTGCTCATCGTCGGGGCGGTCCTCGCGACCACACTGCTCTGGGCGAACCTCCAGAACCGCTACGTCCTGGTCGCGATGTTGACGACGCTCGGCTTCGGCCTGATCGGCGTCTGGGACGACCTGACGAAGCTCCGCGCGCGCAAGGGGCTGTCGATGCGCGTCAAGTTCGGCGCGCAGGTCGTGCTCACGGCGGCCATTCTACAAATCGTGTTCTGGCAGCCGCCCACGCAGTGGCTGCCGGTGCTGGTGATCCCCTTCTTCAAGGGCTGGTTCATCAACCTCGGCGTGCTCTGGATCCCCTTCGCGGTGCTCGTGGTCGTGGGCGCGTCGAACGCGGTGAATCTGACGGACGGCCTCGACGGCCTGGCGATCGGCCCGGTCATCATGGCGGGCGGCGCCTTCGGCGTCATCGCCTACTTGACCGGCAACTTCCGGGCGGCAGACTACCTCAAGATCCTGAACGTCAGGGGCGCGGGGGAGCTCACGGTCTTCTGCGGCGCGCTCATCGGCGCCGCGGTGGGGTTCCTCTGGTTCAACTGCCACCCGGCCGAGATGTTCATGGGCGACGCGGGCTCGCTCGCGCTGGGCGCCACGATCGGGATGCTCGCCGTGCTCACGAAGGCGGAGCTGCTCCTGCCGCTGATCGGCGGGCTCTACGTGGTCGAGGCGGTGTCGGTGATCATCCAGGTCGCGAGCTTCAAGCTGACCGGGCGCCGGATCTTCCGCATGGCGCCGCTCCATCACCACTACGAGCTCTCCGGCTGGGCCGAGCCGAAGATCGTCGTGCGCTTCTGGATCGTCTCCTTCGCGCTGGCGCTGCTGGCGCTCACCACGCTGAAGCTCCGATGACGGTGATGTGGCTGACGGGAGGTCCGCAATGATCGGGGTACTCGACGAGGTGAGCACGGTGACGCGGGGCCGGGCGTTCCTCGATTCGCTCGCGGGCCGCCGGGCGACGGTGGTCGGGCTCGCGCGGAGCGGCGTCGCCGCGGCCCGGCTCCTGCGCGCGGCCGGCGCCGACGTGACGGGCGCCGACGCGAAGTCACTCGAGGCGCTCGGCGGCGTGGTGGCGGAGCTTCATGGAATTGGCGTGCGGCTGCTCACTGGCGGCGTGCCGGCCGACGTGGCTGCCTCTGCGCACATCGTCGTGGTGAGCCCGGGCGTGCCGGTCGACCACCCGGCGCTCGCGGCCGCCCGGGCGCGCGGCGTGCCGGTGATCGGCGAGCTCGAGCTCGGCTGGCGCGCGACCGAGGCGGAGACATTCGCGATCACGGGCACGAACGGCAAGACGACGACGACCGCGCTGACCGGCGCGCTCCTCGCCGAGCAGCCGCGCCCGGTCCTCGTGGCGGGCAACATCGGCACGCCGCTCGCGGCGCACGCGCTCGCGTTTCCGGCCGACGGGCTCGTCGTCTGCGAGGTCTCGAGCTTCCAGCTCGAGACGACCGCGGCCTTCCACCCGCGCGTCGCGGCGGTGCTCAACGTGACGCCCGACCACCTCGATCGCCACGGCTCCCTCGCAGCCTACGTGGACGCCAAGGCCAGGATCTTCGCCAACCAGTCGCCGGCCGACTGCGCCGTGCTCAACGCCGACGACGAGACCACGCGCGCGCTCGCGGCGCGCACGCGGGCCCACGTCGTCTGGTTCAGCCGGCTCCGTCCGCTCGAGCACGGCGTCTTCGTCCAGGACGCCTGGGTCGCCGCGCGGCT
>QHSZ01000324.1 GCA_003220595.1 Candidatus Rokuibacteriota bacterium
CGAGGACTACGAGGTCGCCCGCGCGCGGGCTCGTGAGGCGCGCCTCGCGCTCCTGATCCAGCGCGAGGCGCTCGGGGTCCGCCATCACCGCGCCGTGGACGAGCACTTCCCGGAGCCGCCGCGCCGGCAGCACCGGGCGTGATCTGGAACCGCGAAGCCGAGACGATGGAGCGCGGGGCGCGCGCGCGCCTCCAGCTCGGGCGGTTGCAGGAGACGCTCCGCTTCATGGTGGAGCGCGTCGCCTTCCAGCGCGAGCGGCTCGGCGGGGTGACCGTCAAGACGCTCGACGATCTCGCGCGGCTCCCGTTCATCGAGAAAGGCGACCTCCGCGAGCAGTACCCGTTCGGCCTCTTCGCAGTGCCCGCCGCCGAGGTCGCACGCATCCACGGCTCCTCCGGGACCAAGGGCAAGCCGACGATCGTCGGCTACACGGCGGGCGACCTCGAGATCTGGCGCGAGGTGATGGCCCGCGTCATGACCGCGGCGGGAGCGCGGCGCGGTGACATGCTGCACGTCGCGTTCGGCTACGGCCTCTTCACGGGCGGCCTCGGCTTCCACGACGGCGCCGAGCGGATCGGGATGACGGTGGTCCCCGTCTCGTCCGGCAACACGGCGCGCCAGCATCTGCTCCTGCGCGACTTCCGACCGGCGGCGATCTGCGGAACACCGTCCTTCGTCCTCCACATCGCCGAGAGCCTCGCCGCCGAGGGCGGCGACCCGCGGGCCCTCGGCCTCCGCTACGGGATGTTCGGCGCCGAGCCGTGGACCGAGGGGGTGCGCGCGGCCCTCGAGAAGACGCTCGGCTGCCGGGCGTACGACGTCTACGGGCTCTCCGAGATCATCGGCCCGGGCGTCGCCGGCGAGTGCGAGGCGCAGGCGGGTCTCCACGTCCAGGACGACCACTTCCTGCCCGAGATCATCGACCCCGCCAGCGGCCAGACGCTCCCGCCCGGCCGGGAAGGGGAGCTCGTGCTGACGACCCTCACGAAGCGCGCGATGCCGCTGGTTCGCTACCGCACGGGCGACGTCACCACGCTCCTCGGCGAGCCCTGCCCGTGCGGGCGGACGTCGGTCCGGATGGCGCGCGTCAAGGGGCGCTCGGACGACATGCTGGTGATCCGGGGCGTGAACCTCTATCCCTCGGAGGTCGAGTGCACGCTCCTCGAGGTCGCCGAGCTCGTCCCGCATTACCAGCTCGTCGTGGACCGCTCCTCCACGCTCGCGACGCTCGAGGTCCAGGTCGAGCCGGCGCCGGCCGTCGTCGAGCGCTGCGGCCGCTTCGACGCCGGCCATCCGGAGCTCGTCGCGCTCGGCGCGCGCGTGGCCGAGCGGCTGCGAAAGGCGATCGGGCTCAGCGTGCGGCTGACGCTCGTGGCGCCGCGGACCCTGCCGCGCTCGGAGGGCAAGGCCGTCCGCGTCGTGGAGCGCCGATAGGCTATGCTGGACGCTGGGAGGTAGGTTCCATGAGCGACCCGACCCGGGCGATGCTGGCGAAGATCGAGGCAGGTGTCCGTCTGGAGTCCGCCGAGGAAATGACCGCCGAGTACCGCGAGAACCTCGTCCACCTCCTCACCATGCAGGCCGACTCGGAGCTCGCCGGCGGGTACGGTTACGTGCCCTGGATCACGAAGGCGCCGACGGTCGACGAGAAGCACGTCGTGGCCCAGATCGTGAAAGACGAGCTGCGCCACGCCACGGTCATGTACGGGCTCCTCGGGGACCTCGGCTTCGACGTGGAGACCCACGTCAGGAAGCACGACGAGATCTTCACCATGCGCGTCGAGGCCGACGCCGACATCGGCACGGCCCGCATCACCAGCGACAAGCGGGTGAACATCTTCTATTACCCGATCGACACCTGGGCCGACTTCATCTTCTTCAACTTCTGCATGGACCGCGGCGCGGGCCACCAGCTCGAGGACGTCCGCGGCTGCTCCTACGGGCCCTGGGTCCGGGCGATCGACGGCATCTTCAAGGAGGAGAAGTTCCACATCCGCCACGGCGAGCACTGGGTGCAGAAGCTCGCCGCCGACCCCCAGACCCACGCCGAGGCCCAGGCGACCTTCGACAAGTGGTTCATCCGGACGATGAACATCTTCGGACGGCCCGGGTCGCCGAAAAATCAGGTCTATCGGCGGTACAAGCTCAAGCTCCGTGACAACGACGAGGTCCGCCAGGCCTTCGCCCACGAGGTGCGCGAGCTCTGCGACAAGTTCGGCCTGAGCCTCCCGGCGTGGAAGCCGAAGTGGGCCGAGCTTCCCGAGGAAGCCCACATCCCAGGGTGAAGGGGGGCGCGCTGCATTCTGTCCCAGGGCGCCGGGGTAGCCAAGTATGTTGCTGCCTTTGAAGTTTACATAATACGCCTTATCGGAAGTAACGCTCCGGGACGAGCCGGTCGCTCACGGCGTCCTGCCAAGGCTCCGGACGGACCGCAGACCTTTTTGCTTCGCCGCCCCTGACGGGCTCTCATCGCAGACCTTGCAGGGCCCACCGGCCCACGCCTGGTACCCGGCGGTCACGGCCTCGAGCGTTGCCATCCGTTCCGCCAGCTGCTCGAGGATGCGCGCATCGACGCTGATCGCCGTGGCCCAGCAGGTCGTGCAGTACCATTCGCCCTGACGCCGGTCGAGGAACTGGAGCCCTAGGACGCCCTCGGGACCGACCGCCTTGTCAGGGCTCATGGCGCTCTCTCCTCAGCTGCGCGGCTTGCGCAGGCCCCTGACCGACCTCGGGCCCTTGCGGCCCGCCAGCCTTGCCCCTTTCGCATCGTGGACCTTACACGCGCCGTCGGCCTTGGCTTCGTACCCGGCCAGCCGCGCCTCGTCCGTGCCCATGAGCACCGACACCCGGTGCAGGGTTCGCGCGTCAGCGCCCACCTCGTCCGCCCAGCAGCGCGTGCAGTACCACTCACCTGCGTGCCGGTCGAGAAACTCGAGGCCGCGAATCACAGCGGAGCTCACGGAGGGCTCGCCGCTCATCCGGCCCGTTACCGCTCCGCGGTCCCTTTCACCCCTTGCTCCTGCCGAGGCTCTGGACGGATCTGAAGCCCTTCATCTCCGCCGTCTTCGATCCCATGGCGTCGCATATCTTGCACGGACCGCCGACCTTCGCCTGGTAGCCGGCCGCGACGGCCTCCTCCGTCGCCATGAGGACCGCCACCCGGTACACGGTTCTCGGGTCGATGTCCACCGCCTCGGCCCAGCAATCCGTGCAGTACCACTCGCCCGGCTGCCGATCGAGAAACTGCATCGCCACGGCCGCCTCGAGACCCAGGGGCTCCTCTCTGGTCATTGGCGGGGTCCGCGAGGCCGGCGTGAACCGTGGGTGGCCTGAGAAAGAAGCGCGTCGCTCATTGGTAGCGGGGTCCGCGAGGCCGGCGTGAACCGTGGGTGGCCTGAGAAAGAAGCGCGTCGCTCATTGGTAGCGGGGTCCGCGAGGCCGGCGTGAACCGTGGGTGGCCTGAGAAAGAAGCGCGTCGCTCACTGGACTACCCTCCCCGAGAGACGGCAGAGGACGTCGT
>QHSZ01000325.1 GCA_003220595.1 Candidatus Rokuibacteriota bacterium
GCGGGCCGGTCACGCTCCTCTGTGGCTGCGCGGACGAGACCCGCTGCCATCGCTCGCTCCTCAGGGACTATCTGCTAGACTGAGCCGCGTGGCGCGGGCGTCGGCGCTCGTTCTGATCCTCGCGGGGCTCCTCGGCGCGACGCCGGCCGGCGCCGAGCACGAGGTCTACTACCGGTACGTCGTGCTGGGCTTCGTGACGGACGCCCGCGGCCGGCCCCTGGCCGGACGGCCGGTCGAGCTGGTCCGCGACAAGACGGGGTTCTCGTATCTCGACGAGACGGACGCGACGGGCTTCTACCTGATCGTCTCGCGCCTCGGCGACGAGAGCGCGGGCGAGCGGCTCACGCTGATGGTCGGCGCGACGACCCTCGTGCTCACGGCGCGGTTCGACCCCGCCAACCACACGGACGACCGGGCCACGCGGGTGGATCTGGAGGGCCCGACGCTCGTCGAGCGGTCCTCCTCGTTCCGCTCGACGCTGATCAACGCGCTCGCGCATTGACGGAGGGGACGATGACGAAGACGGCAAAAGCGATGAAGGCCTATGTGCTCATCGAGACCGCGCCGGGCAAGACGAAATCGGTCAAGAAGGAGCTGACGGCGATCAGGAGCAGCCAGTCCACGGTGATCGCGCTCGACGCGGTCACCGGCCCCTTCGACTTTATCGCCGTCGTCGAGGGTCCCACGCTCGACTCGGTCGGGCGGCTCGTCACCGACGAGATCGGGACCATCGACGGGGTGACGCGCACGACGACGTGCCTGGCGGTGTCGCTGGCCTGACATGCGCGTGCTCGTGATCGGCGGCACGGAGTTCATCAGCCTCCACCTCGTGCGCGCGCTGCTGCGCGAGGGCCACGAGGTGCTCGTCCTCAACCGCGGGCGCGAGCCCGGCCGCGTGCCCGCCGGCGTGCGGACCCTCGTCTGCGACCGGAAGGACCACGCGGCCCTCCGCGCGGCGCTGGCAAGCGAGCGCGTGGACGGCCTCGTGGACGTGACCTACGCCCCGACGACCGGCGACGACGTCGAGGCGCTGCTCGACGCCCTGGACGGGCGCGCCGGTCACGCGGTCTTCGTCTCGACGGGCCGCGTCCACGACCACGCGCTCCCGATTCCCTACCACGAGGACACGCCGCGCAGCCTCTACTGGGGCGAGTACGCGAAGAACAAGATCGCGGGCGAGGACGCGTACCTGCGCCGGCACCGAGACCTCCGCCTGCCGGTCACGATCGTCCGGCCGACGCACGTCTACGGCCCGCTGAACACGCGCAACAACGAGACGTTCTTCTTCGACCGCCTCGTGCGTGGCCGGCCCGTGCTCGTCCCCGGCGCGGGCGGCTGGCTCCGTCAGTTCGGCCACGTCGAGGACCTCGCCGAGGCGATCGCCCGCATGCTCGGCGTGCCGGCCGCCTTCGGGCGGGCCTACGGCGTGACCGGTGAGGAGGCGATCACCCAGGTGGGCTTCGTCGAGCTGATCGCGGAGGTCATCAAGCGCCCGCTGACGCTCGTCCACGTCGAGCCGGGCCGCGGCGGGGCGCCCGTCCCCTTCGGCCAGAACCTCGTCTACGACTGCCACGCGGTCTACACGACGACGCGGATCCGCGCGGAGCTCGGGATCCGGCCGCGCTACACGCTGGCCGCCGGCCTCGCGCAGACCTTCGAGTGGTATCTGCGCGAGGGCCTCGACCACCGCGACGTCGACTTCTCGGCGGAGGACGCGCTCCTGCCGTGACGCGCCCGCTGGTCCTCGTCTACCACGGCGATCCGAAGTATGCCGAGCTCGTCCGCGTCCCGAAGAACCGCGCGGTCGTGCGCGCCGCGGCGACGCCCTCCGAGGCCGGCGAGCTCGCGAGCGAGGCCGAGATCCTCTACGCGTGGAAGTTCCCCCCGCACCTCTACGCCAAGGCGGCGAAGCTCAAATGGCTCCAGGTCATGGGCGCGGGCGTGGAGTGGGCGGTCGCCCCCGAGGTGCCGCCCCACGTCGTCGTCACGCGCGCGCCCGGCATCTTCGGGCCGTGGATGGCCGAGTACGTGATCGGCTGGTGCTCGTGGGTCACCCAGCGCGTCGAGACGTACCGCGAGGCCCAGCGCCAGCGGCGCTGGCTCGACCACGTGCTGCCCGACCGCCTGCTGGGCAAGACGCTGGTGATCGTCGGGCTGGGCGACATCGGCCGCGCCGTCGCGCGCGCGGCGCGCGTCCTCGGCATGCGGGTCGTCGGCGTGAGCCGCTCGGGCCGCCTCGTGCGCGAGGCGGATCGCGTCTACAAGGTCGGCCAGCTCGCGCTGGCCCTGCGCGAGGGCGACTTCGTCGTGATCCTCGTGCCGCTGACCCCCGAGACGACGGGCCTCATCGGCGTCGACGCGCTCGCGGCGATGAAGCCAACGGCGTGGCTCGTCAACATCGCGCGCGGGGCGATCGTGAACGAGACCGCGCTCCGCGAGGCCCTCGAGCAGCGGCGCATCGCGGGCGCGATCCTCGACGTCTTCGCCACCGAACCGCTGCCCCCGAGTCACCCGTTCTGGCGGCTCCCCAATCTCGTGCTCACGCCCCACATCTCCGGGCCGAGCACGCCCGAGGAGATCGCGCCCGTCTTCGACGACAACCTGGCGCGCTACCTCGCGGGCAAGCCGCTCCGTCACGTCGTGGACCGCAAGCGAGGGTACTGACATCCCCTCGCGCCGCAGCGAGATCACGATGTCCGAGCCGGAGCTCGAGCGCTTCCTCGACGAGGAGCGCGTGCTGACCTGCGCCACGCTCGGGCCGACGGGCCGGCCGCACCTGATGCCCCTCTGGTACGTCCGCGACGGCCCCGTGCTCCTCGCCTGGACCTTCGGGAAATCGCAGAAGGTGAAGAACCTCGAGCGCGAACCGCACGCAACCCTCCAGATCGAGGCCGGGCGCGACCGGTACGGCGAGCTGCGCGGCGCCATGCTCGAGTGCGACGTGACGCTCGAGCGCGACCCCCGGCGCGTCGCCGACGTCGGGCTTCGGCTCATGACGCGTTATGCGGGCGCCACGCTCGCCCCCGCGGCGCGCGAGCGCGTGCTGCAGCAGGCCCCGAAGCGCGTGGTCCTCCGCTTCGCGCCGACCCGCATCGTCTCCTGGGACCACCGGAAGCTCGGCGCCGGCTCCTGAGGCTGGCGCCTCGGGAGCGCCACCCTCCGGCGGTTGACGGGCCTCGATTCTGGCGCTAGGCTGCGGCCACTCGAATTGGACCTCGAGGTGACGAGCCGATGGGCCTGAGCATCGTCCGCGGACCACCCGGGCCGTGCTGCGCGTCTGTGTCCCGCCCGAACGAAAACTCCGTCATGCTGTGGCGAGGAGGTCAGCGATGCCCCACTACCTAAGCGAGGAAGAGCTGAGCCGGACGGCGCCCGCTGAGCTGGCGTCGTTCAAGTCACCCATCCCCACCCAGATCGTCTCCAACGGTGAGTTCAACCCGCTGCCTCAGACTCTCGAGCAGCGGCGCGTGGAGGCCCGCATCAAGGAGCTGGCCGACGGGCTCGGTAAGCGGCACGGCATGGGCCGGCGGCAGTTCCTGGCCAGCAGCGCGGGCATGGCCGCGGCGTTTCTCGCGATGAACGAGGTGTTCGGACCGCTCTTCGACGTGAGCCGGGCCGAAGCCGCCACCC
>QHSZ01000323.1 GCA_003220595.1 Candidatus Rokuibacteriota bacterium
GAAAATCTATCCCGTTCACTTCCTGACGCTTCTGCTCGTGCTGCCTATCGCGAGCTTCAGTCCGCACCTGCCGCTCGACTGGCGCGCTGTGCCCGTCCATCTATTGCTGCTGCAATGCTTCTGGCCGTCCTCGACACCACCGTTTGCGAAACATTTGAACGTCCCGTCATGGAGCATCAGCTGCGAGTGGTTCTTTTATCTTCTCGCCCCGGTTGTTATGTTCCTCGTGTTCGGAAAGAGTCGCCGCTGGGTTCCAGTGGTCGTTGCCGTGGGTTACGCGTGCGGCCTCGGGTTCTTCCTGTGGCATGGCCAATCCGACGACGCTCGTTTCTACTTCGTCTCCTGGTTTGCTCCCTCGAGGTTTGTGGATTTTCTGGTGGGCATCTTCTTGGCCCGTGTCTTTCTGATGTCGTCGGGACAGAAACTCGTGGGAATTTCGGGCCCGGCGCAGGCGACGGGTATCGTGCTGCTCATCGTTGCCGCCGTGTGCAGGCAGTACGCGGCCTGGCCGTTGTGGGGAGGGTTGCCTTATGTGCCTGGGGCGGTTCTTCTCGTCCTCGGTTTGGCCTCTGGTCGTGGTTCTTTCGTGGCTCACCTGAGTCGGCCCTGGCTCAAGCGGCTGGGGACGGCCACCTTCTCCCTCTATTTGATCCATGTCCCGGTTCTGCGCGCAGTCAGAGGCGTCTGCCTTCACTTGGGATGGGAAGTTCGCTCCTGGCCCGCCTCGTGGGCTGTCGTCATAGCGCTGTTCGTGGTTCTTCAGATCGCGGCGTTGCTTGTCTGTTATCGGTACGAGCTCCCATTGCAAAAGAGTTTGAGGAGGCTGCTGGTCCAGCGCTCTGGGGTTGCACGCGGCGCGCTTCAACCACATTCCCGTACAACGGAATACGCGATGCCCCGATCTTTGTTCCTCGCCGCCCGCAACAATCCAGAGCTCGCACGCGATCTTCAGGCTGAGTTCGCGACCGAACCCGGGGTGGACCGACGCCTCGTCGAGCGTCGGCGGAACCCAGTCGGCGTGATGCCCGATCGCCGGCGGGCGGCTCGCCGAGCCCGGCCTTAGGTGGACGACGAGCTGAAGATCGCGTCCTACTCGAGCGTGACGCTCTCGTAATTATTCTCCGCCGGTTCTCGTTATCGTGCCGGCCGTTCGGGTCGTGCAGGGACGACTCGGCTCCGGTGAGCGCCGAGCCTACCCGTTGGTCGGGCTGGCCGCTGCGCCGGATCGAGGGGCGCGCGCCTTAGACCTCGGGCCGCTTGCCGTAGCTCGCGCAGACCTCGGTCTTGATGCCGCCGCGCACGTTGAAGTCGCCGGTCACCTCCACCCAGCGCGGGTGCGCCGCGGCCACGAAGTCGTTCAGGATGCGGTTGGTGACGTCCTCGTGGAAGACGCCCTCGTCGCGATACGACCACATGTAGAGCTTGAGCGCCTTCAGCTCGACCAGGTGCTGGTCGGGCACGTACCGGATCCGGATGGTCGCGAAGTCGGGCTGGCCCGTGAGCGGGCAGAGGCACGTGAACTCGGGCACCGTCATCGAGACCTCGTAGTCGCGGTCCGGATGCGGGTTCGGCACGACCTCGAGGTGTCGTGAAGGCCGGCTCGGCATGCGGCGATTATACCAATCGGCCTCCGCGCCCCTCGCTCAGCGGCTCGTGAGACCGATCCCGAGGGCCACCGCGACGCTCGCCACGAGGAGCTCCAGTGTGAGGGGGTCGCCGGTCACGAGGGCCGCCGCCACGACCCCGAAGAGCGGTTGGGTCAGGAAGAACGCAGCGAGGGCGCTCGGGCGATAACGGCGCAGCAGCCAGAGGTTCACGATGAAGTTGAACCCTGAGATCACCACGCCCTGGTAGACGAGCGAGGCGGCGAGGCTCGCCGTGAAGCGCGTGGGCGCGGGCTCGAAGAGCAGGGAGATGAGGACGAGGAGCGCGGTGCCGATGGCGGCCTGGGCGAGGAGCAGCTTCACGGCGTCGAGGTGCTGGACCGCCCGCGCGAGGTACACGGTGCGCTCGGCGAGGATGAACCCAGAAACCACCATGATGACGTCCCCGGGCAGGGTCGGCGCGTCGTGGGTCACCTGCCGGGCGAAGAGCAGGACGATTCCCGAATAGGCGACGAGGACCCCGGTGACCTTCTTCACGCTCAGCCGGTCGCCCGGGATCAGGAAGTGGGCGAGGACGACGGTGTGTACCGCGTAGAGGTTGAGCAGGATCGCCGAGTGCGCAGCGCTCGTGAGCGAGGTCCCGACGTTCATCATGCCGACCTGGAGGGTGAAGAGGAGGCCCAGGAAGATCAGCGGGCGCCACTCGCCGCGCTCGATCCGGAACCCCGCGAGGCGGCCTCCGGCCCACGCCCAGAGCGTGATGACGGCGCCCCCGATCAGGAAGCGCATCCAGGCCAGCCGGAGCGGCGGCGCGTCGACGAGCCCGATCTTGATCGCGACGGGATTGGCGCCCCAGAGGATCGAGACGAGCATGGCGAGCGCGGCGCCCTTGAGATCGATGCCTTTCGCGGGATGGCTCAGAGCGCCTTCAGGATACGACAACTGTAACGTAACGGGGCCCGGGGCTTCATTTGGCATAATCAGCGCATGAAGATCGGACTGATCGGGCTCGCGAAGTCTGGCAAGACCACGCTGTTCAACCTGCTCACTGGCTCGAGCGTCCAGACGGCACGCTTCGACACGGCGCGCGCCGAGCTCCACACGGGCGTGGCCAGGGTGCCGGACCGGCGGGTGGACCGCCTCTCGGCGCTCTTCAAGCCCAAGAAGACCACCTACGCGACCTTCGAGGTGGTGGACCTGGCCGGTATCGCGAAGGGCGAGCGCGCGGGCCTCGAGACGAAGGAGTTCAGGAACGCGGACGCGCTTCTGCACGTGGTGCGCGCCTTCGCCGACGAGGTCGCGGGCGCTCCCGATCCCCGACGCGACATCGTCGACCTCGAGACCGAGCTGCTCCTGGCCGATCTCGACGTCGTGGAGCGGAGGCTCGAGCGCCTGGACGCCTCGCTCAAGAAGCAGCGGAAGGAGGCCGAGGTCAAGGAGCAGGAGGTCCTCCGGCGGCTCAAGGTCGCGCTCGAGGCGGAGACCCCGATCCGCGCGTTCTCGCTGGCGGCCGACGAGACCAAGACGATCCGGGGCTTCACCTTTCTGTCGGAGAAGCCGATCCTGCACTGCCTGAACCTCGACGAGAAGGCCATCGCCGACGCGCACCGCCTCCTCCCGCGGTACGGGCTCGACGGCGTGGCGGCGCGGCCGAAGACCCGGGTGGGCTGGGTGTCGGCCGTCATCGAGACGGAGGTGGCCCAGCTCGCCGGGGAGGAACAGCAGGCCTTCCTGGCCGATCTCGGCCTCGAGGAGCCTGCCATCAACCGTGTCCTA